>NZ_JBFUMH010000078.1:0-22868 GCF_054049475.1 Microvirga sp. P5_D2
GCCGAGCGTCCGGAGTTGCCGACCGATGGGGTGGGCGCCAGCACAGGCCTCCATGCCAATCAGGCAGGGTGGGATGTTCGCCAGGCGCTGGGTGAGCTGCGTGCGGGAGAGCTTGATCCGCAGCACGATGGCGCCGCGCTCATCCTGGCCGACGAGATGGAAGCTGTTCTTGCCCAGATCGATGCCCAGCGTGGCAATGGCGGCAGAGGAAGAAGACCGTGACATGAGACGTGCTCCTTGCGTGGCTCGAAGCCCCACACTGTACGAACAAGCGGGRCAGAAGCACGGCCGGACCATCCCATTACGAGACCTTCCCATCTTGATGGATGAGTCTTCCGAAACAGGGCCGGTCGAGGCCGAAGATGCGATCCTGTGCACCCCGCTCGATCTATGCTTGCGGATGTCCACTGATGGTCGTTCAGGGTGCGAGCCGCCAGCGATCCGGTCCTTGCGGCCTTACACAGGCGGAGGCCATTGGCGATGCTCGAAGGCGGTGTGGCGCAGGTAACGTGCGGCGTCGCGGCTACGCACCACTACGGTTCCTTTGCGTGCCGTGATTGTGCCGATCCAGAACGGAGGTAGTCCTGGGTTCGCCAGGGTGCGGCTGTCCCTTTTCGAACATCATAGCAGAGACGAAGAACTCGGAATCATCCCGGGTGGTCACGAGGGTATCGACGGCGACGGCCGGCTGCCTGAGGCAACGGCGGCACGACAAGGAGAACACGCCGAATGGAAGAGTGTGATGGCGTGGGCGTCGCCGTCCTTGCCCTTACAGGCGATCACCATCTCCATCAGGCCGCCTGGCATTCCGGTAAAGTGCTGCATCCATATTGATGAGATCTTCGTCGCCGAATGTCAAAAAAGTATCAGCAAGAACTTTAAAACGTGCTGGCACGTCGTGGTGCCGGAGATTACCGTCAGTTTTAGCGAGAGCCGAGATAAGTCGGCCGGCTGGGAGCGAAGGGCGCTGCGGCCCCACCCGCATCGACCTGGAGGAAACGGACATGGAGCCGGATCTTGAAGTCGTTCAGATAAGGCCTGGCGAGTCATTCGCCGCTTGGTCGCACGGCTATCCCTATCGCACTGTGCGCTGGCACTTTCATCCCGAATACGAACTGCATCAGGTGGTTGCCACCAAGGGCCGCTATTTCGTCGGCGACTTTATCGGCGAGTTCGAGCCCGGCAACCTAGTGCTTACCGGACCGAACCTTCCGCACAATTGGGTGAGCGATGTTCCGAGGGACATGATCGTTCCCCTCCGCTGCCGCATTATCCAGTTCAGCGAGGGCTTCATCAGCGGAGCCATGACGGCGCTGCCTGAGCTCGCGGTCCTGGCGCCGGTCCTGGAATCGTCCCGGCGCGGCGTACTCTTCGACCGGGAAACGAGTCATGAGATTGCGGCTCTGATGGCCGAGGTGATGGACGCCCAGGGTGTGCGCCGCATCGAATTGTTCATGTTGATTGCCGGACTGCTGAGCCGGGCGAAGGGGTCGCGGATGCTGGCCAGCGCCAGCTACCTGCCGGACCCGTCGGGCTACATGTCCGTCGGGATTAACAAGGCGCTTGCCTTTATCCGCGAGAACCTGACACAGCCCTTCGGCGAGGCTGATCTCGCGGCGATTGCCGGCCAATCGATAAGCAGTTTCTCGCGCGCCTTTCGCCAGCACACTGGCATGTCCCTGATACAATACGTAAAGCGATTACGTATCAATCTCGCATGCCAGATCCTGATGAGTGACGAGCAGGCCTCGATCACCAGCATTTGCTACGAGGTTGGCTACAACAATCTGTCCAATTTCAACAGGCAATTCTTGGCCGAAAAGGGCATGACACCCTCTCAGTTCCGGCGCCTGCTACTCGACAACAGCAACGCGGCCAAGTCTGCTCAAGGAGGCGCCAGAACATACCACCTCAATCAACGAGAGAACGACCGGGCCCCACATGGAGGCTCGCGAGAAGAAGTGCTCTGCTGAGGGCACACCGGGGGAACGTTCCTGTCGGTAAGACAGGCAGGTCCCCTGCCCTATAACAAGTACAAATGGGAGAGAAACGAATGATCAAGTCTTCATGGAAACTCGGCGGCCTTGCGGCGCTGACCCTGCTCGCCGGAACCGGCGTTGCCATGGCCCAAAACGCGAAGGTCTCCAACGCCACGGTTGCATTCCTGATGCCTGACCAGGCCTCAACCCGCTATGAAGAGCACGACTTCCCGGGCTTCAAGGCCGAGATGGAAAAGCTCTGCCCAACCTGCAAGGTCATCTATCAGAACGCCGATGCAAACGTGTCGCGCCAGCAACAGCAGTTCAACTCTGCGATCTCGCAGGGTGCGAAGGCGATCGTGCTCGACCCGGTCGATTCCGCAGCCGCCGCCTCGCTGGTGAAGCAGGCGCAGGGCCAGGGCATCAAGGTGATCGCCTATGATCGACCAATCCCCGATGCGAAGGCTGATTTCTACGTCTCGTTCGACAACCAAGCCATCGGCAAGTCCATCGCGGATTCGCTGGTGCAGCATCTGAAGAAAGCCAACGTGACCGCCGGGAGCGGCATGGGCGTTCTGCAGATCAACGGCTCGCCGACTGACGCGGCCGCGGGCCTGATCAAGAAGGGCATCCACGAGGGTCTCGACAACAGCGGCTATCCGATCCTGTCCGAATACGACACGCCGGAATGGGCGCCTCCGAAGGCGCAGCAATGGGCCAGCGGTCAGATCACCCGCTTCAACAAGAACATCCTTGGCGTCGTGGCGGCCAATGACGGCACGGCTGGCGGCGCGATCGCGGCGTTCAAGGCCGCCGGCATGAATCCGGTCCCGCCGGTTACCGGCAACGATGCGACGATCGCGGCCCTTCAGCTGATCATCGCGGGCGATCAGTACAACACGATTTCCAAGCCGAGCGAGATCGTGGCCGCCGCCGCCGCCAATATCGCCGTTCAGCTTATGGCCGGCGACACGCCGAAGACCGATACGACGCTCTTCAACACGCCGTCCAAGCTGTTCGTCCCTGCCGTGATCACGGCAGGGAACCTGAAGGCGGAGATCATCGACAAGAAGATCAATACGGCCGAACAGCTCTGCTCCGGCCGTTATGCGGAAGGCTGCAAGAAGCTGGGCATCACCCAGTAATCGGCAAACTCCATCCGGCTACCCGCCGGGTAGCCGGACGTCATGTGTGGCGCCGATAAGGCGCCTCCGGAGTTAAGGAAGAATGGACAGAACCCAAGAGCAGCGCAACACGCGCGAACCAGTGCTCAGTCTGCGCGGCATCTCGAAGCATTTCGGCGCCGTTTCGGCTTTGACCGAAATTGATTTGGACGTGCACGCGGGTGAGGTCGTGGCCCTCGTCGGCGACAACGGCGCGGGCAAGTCGACGCTCGTCAAGATCCTGGCAGGCGTGCATCAGCCGAGTTCCGGATCGATCACCTTCCGCAGCAAGCCGGTGACGCTCGCAGATCCGAGCGCTGCGCTCGGCCTCGGGATCGCGACTGTGTTCCAGGACCTTGCCCTGTGCGAAAACCTCGATGTGGTCGCCAACATCTTCCTTGGCCGGGAGCTCAGCCCCTACCGGCTTGACGAGGTGTCCATGGAGCTGAAGGCATGGACCCTGCTCAACGAATTGTCCGCGCGCATCCCCAGCGTGCGCGAGCCCGTGGCCTCCCTCTCAGGCGGCCAGCGCCAGACCGTCGCCATCGCGCGCTCTCTGCTGCTCGAACCCAAGCTCATTCTCCTGGATGAGCCCACGGCCGCCCTCGGCGTCGCTCAGACGGCCGAGGTGCTCGACCTGATCGAGCGCGTACGCGACCGGGGGCTTGGGGTCATCATGATCAGCCACAACATGGAGGACGTACGCGCAGTCGCGGACCGTATCGTCGTGCTCAGGCTCGGTCGGAACAACGGCGTCTTCGAGCCCGATGCGTCGAACCAGGAACTCGTCAGCGCCATCACGGGCGCTGCGAACAACTCGGTCTCGCGCCGCGCCAGCCGACGCAAGGCGCAAAGCGCACAAGCCCAGGCACCGGAGGGACGCCTATGACCAAGGGCGCAGAGCAAAACGCGCAGGCAGCTCCGCTTCTCGACCGCAGAGACGAGCGCGTGAAGCATGCGGAAGGGATCGGCGGTTCTGTCCGCGCCTTTTGGGACAGGATCCGCTCCGGCGATCTCGGCTCGCTTCCGGTCGTGGTCGGCCTGGCGATCATCTGGACGGTCTTTCAAAGCCTCAATCCGGTGTTTCTGGCACCGAACAATCTCGTCAACCTCCTGTTCGACTGCTCGACCGTCGGTGTGATCGCGCTTGGCATCGTATGCATCCTGATCGTCGGTGAAATCGATCTGTCGGTGGGATCCGTCAGCGGCTTCGCATCCGCGCTTGTCGGCGTGCTGTGGGTCAACCAGGGCTGGCCCGTCTCGATCGCCATTCTGGCAGCGCTCCTGTTCGGCGTTCTGATCGGCGCACTCTATGCGGTCCTGTTCAACCGCTTCGGGATGCCGAGCTTTGTGGCGACCCTGGCAGGCCTTCTGTCCATCCTGGGCTTGCAACTCTATCTGCTCGGCTCCACCGGCTCGATCAACCTGCCCTATGAAGCGCCCCTGGTGAATTTCGGCCAGCTGCTCGTGATGCCGGACCCTGTGTCTTACGCTCTTGCGGCTCTTCCTGGGATCGTGATGTTCGTGCTGGGCTACCGGACTGCGGCGCGGCGGCGCGAGGCAGGATTGTCGCCTCAGCCGCTGACCAGCCTGCTCCTACGCTGCGCCTTGGTCACAGTCGTTCTCGAATTCATCGTCTACTACCTCAACCTCGATCGCGGCATCCCGTGGATGTTCGGCCTCTTCGTGGGTCTCGTCGTGGTGATGAACTATGCCCTCACGCGCACGAAATGGGGCCGCCAGATGCAGGCGGTGGGCGGCAACCGCGAGGCCGCGCGACGCGCGGGCATCAATGTCCGCTTCATCTACATGACCGCATTCATGCTCTGCTCGGGTCTCGCCGCAGCTGGAGGCATTCTCTCCGCCGCGCGTCTGGCCTCCGCGAGCCAGCAGGCAGGCACTGGCGACGTCAATCTGAACGCCATCGCGGCCGCCGTTATTGGTGGAACCAGTCTGTTCGGCGGCCGCGGCAGTGCCTATTCGGCCCTGCTCGGCATCATCGTCATCCAGTCGATCGCGAGCGGATTGACGCTCCTCGACCTCTCCTCATCGCTTCGGTACATGATCACTGGCGCCGTTCTGGCCATTGCGGTCATCGTCGACTCCCTGGCACGCCGCTCGCGCGCATCCCACGGCCGGGCTTGACCCCCAAGAAGGAAGAACCATGGGTGAGAAACTATCCGGCAAAGTCGCCGCCATCACTGGGGCGGCCTCTGGCATCGGCCTCGAATGCTCCCGGATTCTCCTATCCGAAGGCGCGCGGGTTGTACTGGTCGACCGCGACGAGGAAGCACTGAACGCCGTCTGCGCCGAACTCGGCTCACAGGCCATTCCCTTGCGGGTTGACGTTACCGATCCGGCGAGCGTATCGCGCATGATGCCCCAGATCCTCGAACGAACCGGTCAGCTCGACATCTTTCATGCCAATGCCGGCTCCTATATCGGCGGCGAGATTTTGAAGGGCGATCCGGATGCCTGGGACCGCATGCTGAATCTCAACATCAATGCCGCTTTCCGCTCCGTCCACGCCGTGCTTCCGCACATGGTGGAGCGCAAGACCGGCGACATCATCGTGACGAGCTCTATCGCCGGCTTGGTTCCCGTGGTGTGGGAGCCGATCTACACCGCCTCCAAGCACGCCGTACAGGCCTTCGTGCACACGGTCCGACGGCAGGTTGCCCCGCACGGCCTGCGCGTTGGTGCCGTAGCACCCGGACCTGTGGTCACGGCTCTGATCAAAGACTGGCCGAAGGAGAAGCTCGATGCGGAACTGGCCGCAGGCGGCCTGATGCAGCCTGTTGAAGTGGCCGAAGCGGTGCTGTTCATGCTGACGAGACCTCGGAACGTCACCATTCGCGATCTCGTCATCCTGCCGCAGAGCAACGACCTGTGATACGCGCCAGCGCGAGGCATCGTCCCGCACAACATTCTCTGGATGAGTGAACGGTCATGGCAAACCATTTCCTCGGCATCGATGTCGGCACCGGAAGTGCACGCGCCGGGCTCTTCGACGAACATGGCACGCTGCTGGCCTCCGCCAAGACAGACATCACGATCTGGCACGAATCCGGCGGCATCGTGGAGCAGTCGAGCAACGATATCTGGCGGGCCGTGTGCGCCAGCGTGCGCGACGCCGTGACCAAGGCAGGCGTTCCGCCCGAGAGCGTCGCGGGCATCGGCTTCGACGCCACATGCTCTCTCGTTGTCCTGGGACAGGATGGCGAACCCTTGGCCATCGGGCCCTCTGGCGACCCTGAGCGCAACATCATCGTCTGGATGGACCACCGCGCCACCGAACAGGCCCGTAGGATCAACGGTACGGGCGAGACTGTGCTGAATTATGTTGGAGGCTCCATCTCTCCGGAAATGGAAACCCCGAAGCTCTTGTGGCTCGCGGAGAACATGCCACAGACCTTCACAGGCGCATGGCAGTTTATGGACTTGGCCGATTTCCTCACCTGGAAGGCCACCGCAAGCCTTGCGCGATCCGTCTGCACCGTGACGTGCAAATGGACCTATCTGGCTCATGAGAGCCGGTGGGATGAAGGCTATTTCCGAAGGGTTGGGCTCGGGCTATTGGCCGACGAATCCTTCCGGCGTATCGGCACTGAGGTCGTGCCAGGTGGCACCGCCCTCGGCAGTGGCCTGACCGCGCAAGCGGCGGCTGATCTTGGCCTAAAGCTTGGAACCCCTGTCGCGGCGGGCCTCATCGACGCCCATGCCGGCGGGGTCGGAACCGTAGGCGCACGCGGGAATGTAGGCAATGTGCTGACCCGCATGGCCTATGTGTTCGGCACCTCCGCCTGCACCATGTCATCGACCCGGGAGCCGGCTTTCGTGCCAGGCGTCTGGGGGCCATACTTTTCCGCCATGGTCCCTGGGCTGTGGCTCAACGAGGGCGGCCAATCGGCGGCCGGTGCCGCGATCGACCATCTGGTTCAAATGCATCCGGCTTCGGAACAGGCCGCGAAGATGGCGCGCGACAGCGGCATCGGTCTCAGCCAATGGCTGTCGCAGGAAGCTGAACGGCGCGGTGGCGCGCTGGCAGCGCCGCGCCTCATCGGCGACGTGCATGTGGTTCCCGAGTTCCTCGGCAACCGTGCTCCGTTCTCCGATCCCGATGCGCGCGGCTTGATTGCTGGCCTAAGCATGGACGCCGATCTCGATAGCCTCGTCGCTCTTTATCTCGCGGGGGTCTGTGGTCTTGGCTACGGGGCTCGGCAGATCGTGCAGGTGCAGGCCGAGAAAGCTGTTTCGATCGACACGATCGTGGTGAGCGGCGGTGCAGGCCAGAGCCCACTCGTGCGTCAGCTTCTTGCCGACACGACGGGCAAGATCGTTGCGGCCCCGACGTCGGAGGAACCTGTGCTCCTTGGATCCGCTATCCTAGGAGCTGTTGCGGCGGGCCAGCATGGGGACGTTGCAGAGGCTATGTCGTCGATGTCGACGATTGGAGAAACCTATCAGCCCAACTCCATGGCTGCGGAATGGCACGAGAAACGCTTCAATGCTTTTGAAATGCTTCAGCAGACTGCAAGGATTATCAGAGACGGTAACTTTTAGGGCCAGCTCAGATAAGGAAAGCTCTCGAAGGAGAGAGCCTCTCGCTGCTCCGAAAATCCCTTGATCACGGCGCAATCGCACGTCACTCGCGAGAGGGCCGTGAGCAATGACACACCAAGGGCCGGACAGAGGAACTGGTACCGCACCCGAAGGCGTCCGAAGGGCGTTGTCACGTTAACCCGACCATTGTGCTCAAGCTGGTAGATGGACCGGCATGATCAAGCCCGTCAGCTACAAACGCCACCGCTTCCTGCCTGAGATCATTGCCCATGCGGTCTGGTTGTATTTCAGGTTCCCTCTGAGCCTCCGGCTGGTGGAGGAAATGCTGCTGGAGCGTGGCATCGTCGTCTCTTATGAGACCGTCCGTCGCTGGGCGCTGAAGTTTGGACCGAACTATGCCCGCCGCCTCAGGCGCAAGACGCCGAGTCCTCGCGACATCTGGCACCTCGACGAGGTCGTGGTCATGATCGCCGGCCGGAAGCACTGGCTGTGGCGGGCGGTCGATCAGGACGGATATGTGCTCGATGAAATCGTTCAGACGCGGCGCGACACCAAGGCGGCCAAGCGCTTGCTGAAACGTCTGTTGAAGAAACAGGGCTGCCCGCCGCGGCGGATGATCACGGACAAGCTGGGCTCCTACGCTGCCGCTCGACGCCAGATCATGCCAGCTACCGAACATCGTTCCCATAAAGGGCTTAACAATCGCGCGGAGAATTCGCATCTGCCCTTCCGCCGGCGCGAGCGGGCGAGGCAGGGCTTTCGATCGCCGAGGCCTGCAGCGCTTCGTCAGTGTCTTCTCCGCCGTCCGCAATCTCTTTGTGCCACCTCGCTCCCGCCACTCTGCCCTTGCCACCCATCTTCATCGCCTCAACGCCATGGCGGAGTGGAAATCTGCAGCCTGCGTTACCGCGTGAGCCCGTCAGGTGGCCGTGGTTGCCTTGATGCGCCCGATGCCAGTTAACGTGACAACGCCGAAGAGCGATAACCGCAGAGCGCTTCTTCGCGAATGCAGAAGAGCGCCTGAAGAGTACGAATGGCGAGCGTCGGCAGCGCCTAGAGGAGCGTCTGACGCTCGCTAGGGCAATGATGGAAAGCGTAGATCCGCTGGGTTTCATAGAAAGCTGGGTAGCCCCAGAAGAGAGACACCATTCAAAATTTCTCTAGAGGTTCATAAGCTTACGTGAACAATCGTAGCGCACACTGTGGCGAATTCGGAATATTCTAAGGCAGTGCCGGGCCGAAGGCAGACCGTCTGCTGCCAGGACATCAGCTTATCAGGACCTACCAAGAACGCAGAAGACGGACGTGGCCAACAGCATTTGGACCTCCGCTCAAACCCGCGAACGGATGGTGGTGCAAGTGGACAAGGTCGAAAAGTGGTGCATCGGGCGCTGCGGCAACAAATGGCAAGTAAGTGTCCCAAACGGTCAAGCACTGTTTCTCTGAGAGGACCATAATACGCCCCACTTACGTTAGTCTGCCCGTGCCGTGCGCCGGGCAGCGAAAGGAGTTTTCCGATGAACAGGACTCTCCTGGTTCTTGGCGTTCTCGTAGCAGGAACTCTTCTCATCCCGGATGTGGCTGATGCCCAGCGCGGAGGCCGCGGCGGAGGGGGAGCTCGCATGGGCGGTGGCGGCGGTGGGTTCGGCGGAGGCGGCGGCTTCCGGGGTGGAGGTGGCTTCAGCGGCGGCTCCAGGATGTACATCCCTCGGGCCGGCGCGGGCGGTTCTCGGGTTGGAATGGGGGGCGGGAACTTCCGTGGCGGTCAGATCGCTGCCCGACCCGGAGGCGGAGACTTTCGCCAAGCTGCGATCAACAATCCCGGCCGCTTCGACAACCGCGTCGGAAATCGTGGCGACTGGCGTGGACGTTACCCGAACTATGGCGGGCGCTATCCCAACTATCGCGGGCGCTATCCCTATTACGGCGGCCGCTACCCATACTACGGTAATTATTATGGCGGCTGGGGCGTGGGCGCCGGGCTGGTGACGGGCAGCGTGATCGGCGCAGCCGCCGCATACCCGTATTACAACTACCCCTACTCCACATATCAGACTCCGGTCGCGTCAGCGTCCGGCGGGTATTGTGCGACCTCGGTCAAGACCTGTGCCCTGACCAGTTCGGCGCCAGTCGGAACCGGATGCTCCTGCCGGGTTTCGGGGGGACGGGCCCGGGGTTCGGTCGTGGCGGGATATTGAGGCTCCGTCAGTAGTCGCGCAGCGAAGGGGAGAGCCGGTCCGGGCGGACAACAGCTGCGTGGTGAACAGAGCGCTTCCAGGATTGACAACCGGTCGTTCAAACAAGCGGGTTTTATCCGGGCACCTGGAGATGTCCATGCATCGTCTTTTGGCCGGCATTGAATTGATGGGCACTCTCGTATCTGGCGCAAGCCCTGCCTGGGCGCAAGAGCAGTTCGACGGGCGTTGGAATATCGAAGCGGTCCCCCGCAACGGTGCCTGCATGAGAACCTACCGATACGCTGTCATCGTCGAGAATGGCGCTATCCGCGGCAACCTCCCAAAGCGCGACATGATTACGGGTAGGCTTGATCCGAGCGGGCGCCTCGAGGGAAGCGTCCGTCGCAATAAGACCAGAGTCGATATAAGTGGCAGCTTGTCGGGTCGCTCCGGTTCAGGCCGTTGGACCACAGAGGGGCGAGTGAATTGCTCCGGCCAATGGCGAGCCGAGAAGCACTGACCACAAGCCCAGTCGATCGAAGGTCAACGAGACCGGAGAACGACCGGACGCCTCAGAAATCGCGCTGAACGCGCAACCGGCCTTCCCATGTGCTTTCCGATCCGGTCGACCGGAAGGTGCCGGTCGGATCGCCGTTTGACGTCGTGAGCGGAACGGCCACGCGCTGGCGCGGATCGACTTGAATGTAGAGCGCCTCGATGCCGATGAGAAAATCCTTCACCGGCGTCCAGATCACGTTGGCGCCGACACGATATTCATCGAAGTCAACGATGCCGGTGGTCGTTCCCGCCGATCCGTCTGCGAGGGTTGCGACGGTCGCAGGCACCACATATTGCGCGATCCCTGGAGCATCGAAACGCATCCAGGACCCGAACACGTTCGTCTGGATCTCAGGCGTCCAATTGTGGTTGAGGCCGCCGGCGACCGAATAGGCCTTGTTGGTCTTGAACTCACCCGTGAACGGGTCGACAAAGGCATCGGTGAAGGGCATCGCGAGTAAATCAGCGCTGATGAAGCCGTTGCTGATGGGACCCGCCTGCCCGGCATTGAGATAACCAATGGCGCCGTCCGTGTAGGTTGCCGAAATCCACACCGTGTCGCCGGTCCCGAGAGCAGGCACATTCGCATAGCCGTGAGCGGCCACTGCAAATCCGTAATCCGTGTCTGCAAAGGTCGGGTTAGGCAGCCCGGTGATCGGATTGATCACCGGAACCGTCACGCCGTTGACTGTCGTGAGGCCCGCCGCCACATCGCGGATCTGATGCAATGCACCGGACAACTGCGCCCCGCCCCAGGTGCCGGTGTAGCGGATGTTGGCAACGACATCCGGCATGCGCTCCCCACCATAGGTGGAAGCAATCGGCGCAAAGACCGGAGATGGGCTGGCGACACCGAACAGAGGGAAAGCGAGATCGTTGTTGACCTGACGTTCCGTGCCGTCCTCGAGCGATAACGTCGCTGAGAAACCGTTGCCGAACGAGAAGGTGTAGGCGAACAGGTTCACTTCGGCATTCGYAGGATCATCGAACCGCAAGTCACCGAAGTTGGGGGCTGGTAAGTTCGGGTCCGTGAAGAATGAAATTGCGCGGCCTGCCGTCAAGCCGCCGAACTGAATGAAGGCCTGAGCAACGTTAGAGGTTGTGGAGCTGAAGCCGTAAGCGCCCGTGTTCCGGGTCATCTCCATGCGGATATAGGTGCGAAGAAGACCATAGGCGGTGGCGGTGCGAGCATCGATGTTGATGCGGCCGCGAGCACGAAAGCCTATCGAGTCCTGGGTACGACTGACAGGTTCAAGGTAGAGGTATTCGGCGCGAACCCGGCCGCCGACACGCAGGCAGGTTTCTGTGCCGGGGACGTAGAAGAAGCCGGTCCCATAGGTGGAGCAGACACGGACATATTCGACAGGGGTCGCGGTTTTGGCTGGCAGATCGGCGGCCTGTGCCCCGCCGGCCGTGATTGCCGCACATCCAAGCAACAAGTTTCGGATAGACGCCATCTACAAGCTCCAAGTCAAAACCCAGTCCTGTTGGTGAAACAGTGTGCAGAGTGACGATGAGCCGTGTCAAGAAAACCCAATGCGAAGAATAGCCGACGTTGTGAGTATCTCATCTGGTGTTGCCGATTGGCACCAAGCTTTCATGCGATGAGCTATCACTCAACTCAGGAGGACCTGAACGGCGATGATCTTGACGATGGTCATGGCGGGGAAGCAAATCGCGTAGCCGATGTCGGTCCGCTCGGTCGGGGCCAGCCGTCCAGCCGCGACGAGGATTGCAGGATTGCCGGTCGATCCGGCACAGATTCCGAGCAGGTCATCGAAGGGGATGCGCAGTAGGTAGCCTGCCACCAGCGTGACCAGCACCAGGGTGAGCAGCACGGCCGCGCCCCCGAGCAGGATCTGGATGCCGTTGGTGGCCACCGTCTGGACGAAGGGACTGCCGGCCCCGATGGCGACTGCACCGATGAACACAGACAGGCCGAGATTGCGCAGCACCAGATTGGCGACCACGGGGATCTTCCAGCCAAGCGGCCCGGTGCGGCCGAGCCAACCGAGGACGAGCGCCATGACGAGCGGCCCGCCGGCAACGCCGAGGCTGAACGTGCCGCCTCCCGGCAGGGGAACCGGGATCATGCCGAGCAGGAGGCCCAACGCGATCCCGACGCCGATGGAGACGAAGGACATTTCGGCATTGCCCTTGATACTGTCGCCGAAGTGACGCTGGACTTCGGCCTTGCGGTCGCTGGGAACGGCGGCCACGAGCAGGTCGCCGAACTCGAGCGTCAGATCGGACGACGCCATGATGTCGCTGTCGCCCCGGCGGATATGCGAAATCAGGACGGGAAAGTCGGGAAGCGGGATCTCGCGCACGTTCTTGCCGACGAACGCCGCCTTCGAGACGTAGACGCGCACGACATCGTAGTTGGCGCGGTCGCGGCTGATGCGACCCGGATCCTCGTGCCCCATGGCCGCCTTGGCCTGCTCGATGCCGGCCGGACTGCCGACCAGCAACACCCCGTCGCCTTCATGCAGGACGGTTCCGGGATCGGGCGGCGCATTCACATGATGCTGCCGCAGAGCGACGATCTTGACGTCGGGCGGGAGGACGGAGGAGATCTCCTCGACCGTGTGGTCCTCGCCGGGCGCCTCGAGGGTGAGCTCGGCGATCCGAACGTTCTGCGTCGGGGCCTTGAACGTCGGCTTGATCCACGCGGCCATCATGGTCATCAGCACGATCGGCCCGATGACGCCGAAGGGATAGGAGACGGAATAACCGATTGCAGGATCCTGGTTGCCTGCCGCCGCAAGCGCCGCTTGCAGGGTCGGTGTGCTCGTGCCCGAGCCGGCGAACAAGCCGGCCGCTGTCGCCATCGAAATGCCGAGAGGGCCTGCAAGCGCCATCGCGACCAGGAGCGAGGCGATCACGGCCACGGCTGTGAGGGCGATATACCTAAGGCCTGGCCCTTTCAGGCTCGCGAAAAACTGTGGTCCGTACTGAATGCCGACGCCGTAGACAAACATCACGAGGCCGAGCGTGCCGACCAAGCCGGGGGGCGCGGCTTTCGGTGCGATGGCACCGATGATAAGCCCGGTGAACAGGACGGCGCCTGCACCGAACGAAACGCCGGCAATCGAGATCTGTCCGAGCGCATAGCCAGTGGCGATGGCGAGAAAAAGCGCTAGCAGGGGCGAGGCTTCAAGCAATGTGCGAACGATATCGAGCATCCATTTCCCTTACCTTGCGCGACAGCCCGCCTCACGGAATTGCCCGAGCACCCGCTCCACCAACTCAGGCGAGGGAGTCGGAGTATCGGAGAGCTCGTAGTCGATACCCATCGCCTTCCACTTGAAGACGCCCATCTGGTGGAACGGGAGGACCTCGACCCACTCCACGTTCTTCATGGGCGCGACGAAACGGGCGATGCCCTCGACATTGGCAGGATCGTCGGTCAGGCCCGGTACGAGTACGAACCGCACCCAGACGGGCTTGCCGATTGCGGCCAACCGCTCCGCGAATTGCAGGGTCGGCTTGATGTCCTGCCCCACGGTCCGGCGATAGGTCTCCGGATCCCAGGACTTGATGTCGAGCAGCACGAGATCGACCTGGCGCAGATACTCGTCATCGGCGCGCGCACCAAGGAAGCCCGACGTGTCCAAAGCCGTATGAAGGCCCATTCCCTTGGCGGCCGCGAAGAGCCGCTTGGTAAAGTGCACCTGGACAAGCGGCTCCCCGCCAGAAATCGTCAGTCCCCCATCCAGAGCACGCAGCGCCGCGGCATAGGCTTCGAGCGCTGTCCTAGCGCGCTCGAATGACACGCGCGTGCCGTCCTTGAGATGCCATGTATCCGGGTTGTGGCAGTACAGGCAGCGCAGCAGGCAACCGCTCATGAAGACCACCACCCGGATTCCAGGCCCGTCGAGGGTGGAGCCGGTCTCGTAGGAATGGATCCATCCGAAATCGCCGCGGGGATCATTGAAGGTGGCCGTCTCCGGGGCGTCTGGTGAGCGCGCCTGCTGCAAGTCATACCGGCTATGGGCCCAGGGCTCGTCGGCCATGACCTCAACCATCTCCATGGAACGTTCTGCCGATGACATCCATCTGCTGTTCGCGGGTGAGGCGCACGAAATTGACCGCATACCCTGAAACACGGATCGTCAGCTGCGGGTACTTGTCCGGATGCTCCATCGCATCGAGCAGGGTGTCGCGGTTGAGGACATTGAGGTTCATGTGGAACCCGCCCCGGCCGCAATAGGTGTCGAGCACCTTCACCGCCTGCTTGATCTTCTCGCCCTGATCCAGCCGGTTGAGGCTCGGCGTCACAGACACGGTGTAGCTGATGCCGTCCTGCGCATCCGCATAGGGCAGCTTCGCGACCGACAGGCATGAGGCCAGCCAACCATGGTTGTCACGGCCATGCATCGGATTGGCGCCGGGGGCGAAAGGCTCGCCGGCCTTGCGGCCGTCAGGGGTATTGCCCGTATTCTTGCCGTAGACGACATTGCTCGTGATGGTCAGCACCGACTGCGTATGGACCGCATTGCGATAAGTCGGATGCTTGCGGATCTTCTTCATGAACGAGGAGACCAGATCGGCCGCGATACTGTCGACACGGTCGTCGTTGTTGCCGTATTGCGGATAGCCACCCTCGATCTCATAGGAGACGATCAGCCCGTCATCACGGCGGATCGGCTTGACCTTCGTATGCTTGATCGCCGAAAGGCTGTCGGCCACGACAGAGAGACCCGCAATCCCGAAAGCCATCGTGCGCAGGATCTGTTGGTCATGGAGCGCCATCTCCAGACGCTCGTAGTAATATTTGTCGTGCATGTAGTGAATGCAGTTCATGGCATGGACATAGGTCTGCGCCAGCCACTCCATCATGGTGTCGAACTTTGCCATGACGTCACCGTATTCGAGGACATCCCCGGACACGGGAGAGGCTTCGGGACCGATTTGCTCGCCGCTGATCTCGTCCCGCCCGCCGTTGATGGCATAGAGCAGGCACTTGGCGAGGTTCACCCGCGCGCCGAAGAACTGCATCTGGTTGCCGATCCGCATGGCGGACACGCAGCAGGCAATGCCATAATCGTCGCCCCAATAGGGCCGCATGAGATCGTCGTTCTCGTATTGAAGCGAGGAGGTCTCGGCCGAAATCTTGATGCAGAAACGCTTGAAGGCATCCGGGAGCTGCTTCGACCAGAGCACCGTCATGTTGGGTTCCGGCGCCGGCCCCAGGTTCGTCAGCGTATGCAGCATGCGGAAACTGGTGCGCGTGACCAGCGGTCGGCCATTGAGATCCATGCCGCCGACGCATTCGGTCGCCCAATAGGGATCGCCCGAGAACAAAGCGTCGTAGTCCGGCGTGCGCAGGAAGCGCACGATACGCAATTTCTGAACGAGCTGGTCGATGAGTTCCTGAGCGCCGGCCTCATCGAGTGCGCCGCTCTTCAGATCGCGCTCGATATAGATGTCGAGGAAGGACGAGATGCGGCCGATGGACATGGCCGCGCCGTTGGCTTCCTTGATGGCCCCGAGATAACCGAAGTAGGTCCACTGCACGGCTTCACGCGCGTCCGCTGCCGGCCGCGTGATGTCGCAACCATAGTTCTTGGCCATCTCTGCAAGATCGGCCAGCGCCCGCATCTGCTCGGACATTTCCTCACGCTCACGGATGACGTCGTCTGACGGCCATTTGGCATCGAGAGGTGCCCGTTCCGCGCGCTTTGCCTCCAGGAGCCTGTCGGTTCCGTACAATGCGACTCGACGATAGTCGCCGATAATCCGCCCACGGCCATAAGCGTCGGGCAGGCCCGTGATGATGTGACTGCGCCGGCACGCCATGATCTCCGGCGTGTAGGCGTCGAAGACCCCATCATTGTGGGTCTTGCGGTATTTGGTAAAGATGTCGTGCACGATGGGATCCGGCTCGACGCCCGCCGCTTTCAGGCCGGCCTCGACCATGCGCAATCCGCCGTATGGCATGATGGCCCGGCGGAAGGGCGCGTCGGTCTGCAAGCCGACGATCACTTCGTTGTCCCGGTCGATGTAGCCAGGCTTGTGGGAGGTCATCGAGGAGGGCGTCTTGGCATCGACGTCCAGAACGCCCTTGCGGATTTCCTCTTTGAAGTAGGGTTGCAGCTTCGCCCAGACGGCTTTCGTCCGCTCGCTGGGCCCGACCAGAAACGCCTCGTCTCCATCATAAGGCGTGACGTTCCGCTGGATGAAGTCGCGGACATCGATGGCGTCCTGCCAGTGCCCGGCCACAAACCCTACCCACTCGTTCACGACATCTGCGGCGTTAGACGCCGGAGAGGCACCAGCCTGACGAGGTTCTGCCTCGCGCTTTTCCGCTTTCTGCTTCGATGTATCCGCGGATCTCTGAACGGCTGTGGCCTCATCTGGCATGATAGCCTCCTCCCATGGCACTTATGGGGTCTTCATTCGGCGGAATATCCCCGGCGCCCGCAGCGCGGGCGCCGGACAACTCAGCAGAGGGTCAGGTTCTGGGCGAGCCCGGCCTCGCTCGTCTCCTTGTATTTCGGGTTCATGTCCCGAGCAGTGTCGGCAAGCGTCTTGATCGTCGTGTCGAGATCTACTCGATGCCGGCTCGCGATCTCGTTGGTGGCGATCATGGCCGCTGCCCACGCCTTCACAGCCCCGAAGGCGCAGCGCTCGATGCAGGGAACCTGCACATAGCCCGCAACCGGATCACAGGTCATGCCAAGGTGATGCTCAAGCGCCGACTCGGCGGCATTCTCGATCACGTGTGGCGGTTGGTTTAGGACCTGCGTGATCAGTGCGGCGGCCATCGCCGAGGCGACACCGATCTCGGCCTGGCAGCCCCCTTCGGCTGCGGCCAGGGTCGCGTTGTGCTTGCACAGATAGCCGACAGCCAAGCCGGCCAGCAGACCTTCCCGGATCTTGTCCATCGGCACCGCCCGCCCGCTCTGGGTCAGGGCGTAGACGATGGCCGGCATCACGCCTGCCGATCCACCGGTCGGCGCGGTGATCACCAAGTGACCGCGGGCATTCTCCTCGGAAGCCGCCAGGGCGAAGGCGGAAACCAGACCGATTGCGCGGTCGCTCATATAAGTATCATCGTTGGCGCGTTCAAAGACGGTGGCGGCCTTGGAATGGAGCTTGATCGGTCCAGGCAAGACGTCGTCCTTGTAGGAGAGACCCGTCTTCACCGTGGCGATCATCGCGTTGGCGATCTTGTCCAGGAAGGCGTTGATCTGCTCCTCGCTCTTTCCGGACACGGCGATCTCGTTCGCCATCACGACATCGGCGACTGAGAGTTTGTTGTTCTCCGCGTGCTGTCGCAGCTCCTTCATCGTCGCATAGGGATATTTCGGCTGTCCCTTCTTGGGTGGCTCATAGCCCTTCCACTCGATGAAGCCGCCGCCGACGGAATAGTACTCCTGCTCGTAAACGGCCTTGTCGCCCGCCATGAGCTTGCAGGTCATGGTGTTCGGATGCGGGAAGTCGCCCTTCGGCGCATCGTAGATGACATCGGCAAGCGACAGATTAAATGTCTTGCTTCCGACCTTCACCGGATAGGTCTGATCGGGCTTCGCGATCATCTCGTCGAGGAACCGCGGGTCGACAGTGGCCGGTTCCTTGCCCACGAGGCCTGCGAGCGATGCGCGCTCGGTGCCGTGGCCCTTGCCGGTTGCGCTCAGGCTGCCGAAGAGATGGACCTTGAGGCCCGTGGCCTGTGCCAGTTGGTCGGCAGGCAGCTTTGTGCAGCGCTGGTAGAAATCATAGGTGATGCGCATCGGCCCGATGGTGTGCGAGCTGGAGGGGCCGGGACCGACTTTGTAGAACTCGTCCGCGACCGTCATGACCGGCCCCTTCGATGACTTGACGACATCGAGATCGGGTGACAGGGCAGAACTCATCTTGAGGCCGGCATCGCCGCCCGCGGCTTCTCTCTTGGCCTGCTGCACAGCAGCCTCTGTCGCGGCCTGTTGCGCACGGGCTTCGGGTGCCCAGGTCGTGCCGGTCATCACCGCTGCCGCGCCAATGGCGGCGTGGCGCACGAGGAATGCACGACGGTCGATACCTGCGGGGATGCCGATCGATTCAGACGATTCAGGCAACAGATCATCATCCTTGCTGGAGCAAGTCATGAGCGCGTCCTCCTGCTTGAGGTCTGCAGACGTGACACCACCTGAGTCCTCGTTTTTGATGTAAGGAAGGTCCGTCTTCCTTTTGACATCATCATAGCTCTGCCGAGGACATGCGCTTGACTGAAGGAGACAAGTCTTTGACCGTTTAAGACATAATGTTCTTATCTGGCCGCCCCCAGTGAACGAGGCTGCTGTCACCTCAAGTTCATTTCCGAGACAGAGGCTTCAGTACCGTCCGGGCACGACGTTTTTCGTGCTCAGCCCATCCTCGGCACCCTTGGGCTTCGGCTCGGCCTTGGGCACCTTCGGCAGGTCGACCTTGATCTTCCGGTATGGGATCTGGCCGAGCAGGTGCGCGATCAGGTTGAGCCGCGCCCGGCGTTTGTCGTCTGACCGGACGATGTACCAGGGACTGGCCGGCGTATCCGTGGCGCGCAACATGTCCTGGTAGGCCTGCGTGTAGTCCCACCAGCGCCGCACCGACTCCGTATCCATCGGACTGAGTTTCCAATGCTTGATCGGATCATCGATCCGGTCGGAAAAGCGCCGCCTCTGCTCGTCCTGGCTGACGTCGAGAAAGTACTTGAGCAGGATGACGCCGTTGTCGACGATCTCCTGCTCGAACGATGGGACAAGGCGCATGAAGCGCTCGTACTCGTCATCGCTGCAGAAGCCCATCACCCGCTCGACGCCGGCGCGGTTGTACCAGGAACGGTCGAACAGGATGATCTCGCCGGCGGCGGGGAAGTGAGCGATGTAGCGCTGCATGTAGAGCTGGCTCTTTTCGCGCTCGGTCGGCGCGGGCAGAGCAACGTGCCGGAAAACCCGAGGGCTCACCCGCTGGGTGATGCGGCTGATCACGCCGCCTTTTCCCGCGGTGTCGCGGCCCTCGAACACGATGATGATCCGGGCGCCCGTTGCCTTGACCCAGGTCTGCAGGCGCACGAGCTCGACCTGCAGCTTTCTCAGCTCGCTTTCGAACTCCTTCCGCTTCATGGGCAGAAGAGCGGCATCCGCTGTATGAACCGCAGCCTTTTTCTTTTTTACGGCATCTTTTTGACTCATTGCGGTCTCCTTTCGACATTGCGGGATTAAGCATGACAAGGACGCTGCGGCGGCCAAAGCACCATGATTAAGCCAATCTGATCAGCCAGCTTGACGCTTCGGGACAGGCCTTTGACCATATTGGACAACAGCCGGAGGAGGGCCGGAGCTTTTCGTGATTTGGCCCAAATTGCCGATTAACTTATGTTGGCTTGATCCGTGTTGAGGCGTTGGTGTCGCGCTGGGCCAATCGTTCTGTCCCGGTCGATGTCCGATCCTCTGTAAAAGGGCGATGGCGATGACCAACGACACCGGATTTGCGTTCAAGGATACGAGTAGAAATTCGGGACAACCCATATCGCTCTCATCTCCTATCCTGGCGGAACCCAGACGAACTCTCCCTCCTGGCTACATCCACCTGGGGGTCGCGAAGGAGATCGGACCGACCTTGTGCGATTTCGGCATCGATCCAGATGCGGTGATCAGAGAAGCTGGCCTCGACCCGCATCTGTTCGGCGACGACACGAACGTAATTCCACACGCGGCCCTGGGCCGGTTACTCACCCTGAGCGTGGTCCGCACCAAATGCCCCCATTTCGGACTGCTGGTGGGCCAACGGGCCACGATCCAGTCATTGGGCATGGTGGGGCGCCTGATGCAGCATTCGGAAACGCTGGGCGATGCCATGCGGGCGCTCGTGTCCAACCTGAGCATTCAGAACCGGGGTGCGGTTCCATCGCTTACGATCATCGGAGACACGGCGCTGTTCAGCTTCTCGGTCTATCAGCCCGAAGCCGAAAGCGCGGATCAGATCTCGGACGGTTCTATCGCCGTTGCAGTCAACGCCATGCGTACTCTGTGCGGAGCCGACTGGAATCCGCTTGAGGTGTTGTTGCCCCGGACCGTGCCGGCCAATCAGGAACCCTACCGGCGTCATTTTCGGGCTCCCGTCCGGTTCAATGAGGAGACAGCCTCCATCATCTTCCCAACCCGTGTTCTGAATCAGCGGATCGCCGGGGCCGATCCCATGGTACGGGCCTTGTTGGAGGAGTGTATTCAGCAGATGAAGAGCACTCAGGGCTCCACCCTTTCAGACGATATCCGGCGGCTGTTGCGCACGCGGTTGACGAGCAAGCGATGTTCGGCGGACGACATTGCCGATCTGCTGGCTATGCACCGTCGTACCTTGAGCCGCCGCCTGAAAGGCAGTGGCGTGGGCTACCGGGCGATCACCAACGAAATCCGCTTCGAAATCGCCCGTCAGCTCCTGCAGGACACCGAAGTGCCGCTTGGACAGATTGCGGCGGCGCTTGGATATTCCGAAGCGAGCGCCTTCACCCGCGCCTTCCGGCGCTGGTCGGGCCGGACGCCTACCGCCTGGCGCGGCCAGGGCCATCCGGGCTGACGGCTAAAACTGTCAAAAGATTGTCTCCGCTGGTCAAGCACAGACTTCCGGCAGGCCTACAGTGATCCGGTCGCTGCCGATCCCTGTATGATACAGCCGATCGCAGCTCAGGTTGATCTCACTCCCTCATGAAGCTCGGCATCGGCACCTTATTGGTAAAAGAAAGCCCTGAGTGATCAAGCAAGCTGCTGAGTGGTCGTTACGATGTCGCTGGTGTGCGACGGCATGACCGCAAGGAAGAGGAAGGAGCGATGGAGATACCATCTACCGGCAGGGCAGACGGATCTCACTCGGCCCTTATCGCCGGCCCCTTGACCAGGGAACTGCGTCGCTTGCTTCGAACCGAACTTTTACGGGATACCTGTTCCGCCGCAACGGTCGCCCGTCTCTTCTCGATGCATCGCCGCACCTTGAGCCGACACCTGCGCATCGAGGGCCTTGCGTTCCGACAGGTGGCCAATGAAGTCCGGTTCGAGATCGCGTGCGAGTTGCTGGCAAACACCGATATGGCTCTTAGCCAGATTGCGACAGTCCTCAGATACTCCGAGCCGAGCGCGTTCACGCGCGCGTTCCGGCGCTGGTCCGGCCAGACTCCATCTGCATGGCGCGCCTCCAATCTCCATGTGCGGAAAGGGCGGTCCCGCAAACCAACCCGCACCGACGATGGAGAGGGCGGGCCACCGAGCGGTCCGGACAGGCTTTTCTGATCCGGGGTCATTGCTCATTTTCCTGTAGGCCAGTCCTAAACTGTCAAAGCGTTGGCTCAACCGGTCAAGCAGCGAATGCCGGAAGAGTCATACTCGCGTCCGCAAACAAGCCAGATGGTCGCGAGTTGGGCATAAGAAATGCTCCTGCAAGTCATGCACAACAAGTCATGCACAAACCCGGCGGCATCCTGATGGTCCGCTGTCGACGACCATCGAGAGCACAGCGTGGAGGCCATCATGGCGGTTGCGGTTCCGGCCCAAGATACGTCACAGCAAGGCACACGACAGCACGACAAATATGATCGGCTCGTGGCTGCGGCTCAATCCGCTCCAAAGCTGAAGGTGGCCGTGGTCCACCCTTGTGACGCAGCATCCATCGGAGCGGTTTTCGACGCGGCTGAACTTGGACTGATCGAGCCCATCCTGGTTGGACCGCAAGCCAAGATCGCGGCTGCCGCGGCGGCGCTCGGCAAGGACGTCTCCCAGATGCGCATCGTCGATGCCCCGCACAGCCATGCGGCAGCCCAAAAGGCCGTGGAACTTGTGAAGACAGGCGAGGCCGAGGCTCTGATGAAGGGCAGCCTGCATACGGACGAGCTCATGGGTGCGGTCGTCAGCCGGGAGGGCGGGCTGCGCACCGCCCGTCGCATCAGCCACTGCTTCGTCATGGACGTTCCGACCCATGAGACCGCACTCATCATCACCGATGCTGCGGTGAACATCGCGCCGACGTTGGAGGACAAGGTTCACATCGTCCAGAACGCCATCGATCTCGCGCGGGCCTTACGGGTCGATCCAGTTCGGGTCGCGATCCTGTCGGCGATGGAGACYGTCAACCCGAAGGTGCCCTCGACCATCGAGGCGGCGGCTTTGTGCAAGATGGCCGACCGGGGGCAGATCACAGGCGGAATTCTCGACGGCCCCCTCGCGCTCGACAACGCCATCGATCTCGGCGCTGCGAAAATCAAGAAGATCCAGTCGCCGGTCGCAGGACAGGCTAACGTCCTTGTGGTCCCGGATCTCGAGGCTGGCAACATGCTCGCCAAGAGCCTCACCTTCCTGGCCGACGCGGACGCCGCAGGCATCGTTCTCGGTGCCCGCGTTCCCATCATTCTCACGAGCCGGGCCGACTCGACCATCACGCGACTGGCCTCCTGCGCCGTGGCATCGCTCGTGGCC
>NZ_JBFUMH010000079.1:0-22757 GCF_054049475.1 Microvirga sp. P5_D2
GGGCCCGACGAGCGCTCAACTCTGCTGTGGGGCAGTCGGCCCTCCACGGAGCGGCCTGATTGAGGGTATGCGGCTCTGATTAGGCCGTCTTCAGATCCACGGCCGATTCTTTACCGGAGCGGCGGTCCGCCTCAACCTCATAGGAGACCTTCTGACCTTCAGCAAGGCCACGCAGACCTGCTCGTTCAACCGCGCTGATGTGCACGAAAACGTCTTTGCCGCCGGTGTCCGGCTGGATGAAGCCGTAACCCTTCTGCTCGTTAAACCACTTCACTGTCCCTGTCGCCACGAAAGACTTCCCTCGGTTGTGCAGAATCGTGACAGGCCGCACTCAGTCCCCTTTCCGCTTTCGCGTCAGGCGGTGCAGCGTCTTACGTCAACGGTAATGTATCTGCTCAGCCGATGCGATCAAGTCAGTCTCCTTCGAAACTGAGAAGACGCCGACAGCCCAGAGAGCCCATGCAGGGATCGGTGGCACAAGGGGCAAGGCCTGCGCTCGTCTATGCCATGCGATCTGATGGTCAGAAAGAAAGCCTCTGCACTCCCTTGACAGACCAATCTCACGCGTCGGACCGGTGCATCTGTTGGTCGACAGCACCGGGCTGCAGCTGTGCGGACCTAGCGAGTGGGTGGTCGAAAAGCATGACACCTGTAGACGCCGATCCTGGCGCAAGCTGCACATCGGGGTCGATACCGGACAGATCCTCGCATCAGAGCTGACACTCTATGAGGTCGCTGCTGGCTAGCAGGACGGCAGCACGAACTGAAGCCACACAAGGGCTGAAATCCTCGGGTTTCAGCTGAAGCGATGTTAGGGCAAGGTCGCGCGTCACTCTTGAGGCTCACACTAAGCGCTGTATATCGACGCGATGGTTCCCATGATTACCTTTCCGGACACGCATGCTCTGATCCAGGAGCTGAGCAGGCGCCTTTGTAAGACCCCAACGGCAACGGCGACTCTTTTCGGGTGGTGCGAGGAGCATCGGCTTTCGAGCGGCCCCGTCACCGCTCTTTGCCGCCACCGTTGTCATCCCACTGCAACGGCGCGTGATGTGATCGCCGAACTCAACCCGCTCCCACGAGAATCGATTGCCTATCGCAGTGTCCAACTTGTCCGCGGTGGCCTTCCTCTGGTGGATGCAGAGAACTGGTTCATCCCTCACCGATTGACGCCTGGCATGCGAGAGGCGCTAGAGGCAACGGATGTCCCCTTTGGAGAGGTTATCGCTCCGCTCAATCCTACGCGGCGTACCCTCTCGGTGCGGACCCGAGATCTTCCCGGTGGAAGCCCCCTGAGCCATCTTTTGGAAAGACAGAGAGCTGAACGACAATATCCAGACGCAATCCTCAGCATTGATGCCATTGTGATCAGTGGAAGTGGATTACCTTTGGCTTATGTCAGAGAGAACTTTCGTCCTGAGCTCATCGCCAATCACTCGAGATCTTGCGCAGATCGAATCCGTTGATGCTTGCACCTGGCATCTTGGTGTACATCGTCCGCCGGTGCCACGAATATCAGCTGATGCCTTCGTCTGGGCAAACAGCGCAGAGGCCCCCCTGTCAATCATCGGAAACCACGTAGCGGCATTGCCGCCTGCGGAACTTGAGAAGGGACATTCTGCCTCGTCGGGAAGGCGCTATGACCTCAGAACATGGCATCGCTCTTCAAACAAAGTTCCGCCTCGCGGTTTTACCCATCAGGACCCGCAGGACGGGCTCTCTCCGTCACATCTCGAGCGTCCTGTGCCTTTCGTGGCACAGCCAAAGTCCTGCTGATCCGGCATCATCGGCGTCTGTGGGCCTGTAGCTCAAGGGTTAGAGCCGGCCGCTCATAACGGTCTGGTTGGGGGTTCAAGTCCCTCCGGGCCCACCACGTGCGGGCGTGGCGGAATTGGTAGACGCACTGGATTTAGGTTCCAGCGGCGCAAGCTGTGGGGGTTCGAGTCCCTCCGCCCGCACCAAAGACTATACGCATGGACAAATTGTGCGCGTAAAAGGTCGTCATGAATGCTCTGAGAGAGATCTACGAATGCCGCGGTAGGCAACACCTGCCGTTTCATTGAGCCCAACAGTGCTGATCCAGTTCAGCAGTGCTGGACGCAAATCCCGTGAATGCTCGATGTTTGCGGGCAGAGACCCCGTAACGGATGAGCCACGTCAAAAACAAGTAGCCCAAGCCATGTTCACAACGCAGCCCCTTCATGAGGCATGCTGCATTGCAAAGAGGCGTAATGCCGTCGATATCAGCAGTGGCTGATTTTTATCGCGGCACCGCATTCTTCCTCCCGGCGCTGCCGTATCAGCCGTTCCCTCTGGAAGGTTTGACTTATTGGTCGGACCTCTACTTTAGCCGGGCCTCGTGCCCGGCCTTTTTCTTTTGGTCCATGTCGGCTGGTAAGAGCCTTTTAGCGAAATGCTCAAGATCACGCATTTCGACTTTAGTGTGGGCTCGAAAGGAGGCGAGCGACCGACGCTTGCGGTGCCATCGGAGTGGTCCCGCTGCATGTCAACGACAGGGCAAAATGCTTTTACTCTCGCAAATTTGCTCTGTAGCGGACTCGGCGCAGCGTCGATCAAAGGCTATGATCACATCGAGATCGGGTATGAGCTTCACACCAGATCATATTCTGGCATGTGAAGTCCTATCGAGACTTCTTGTCAAAATGTTAATTATGCGAGATGTTATATTGCCTAGATGACCATCTTCCACTCTGCCTGCCGTAATCTCGACGATTTTGCCCAGACGGCGAAAACCGGCCAAGCCTACAAGGACGTATGCTGGCATAAAACGTCGTGCGACCCAGACCTACCCAGCCTCGATCGCCCCGACCTCACGCCCCTTGCGGCCCTCTGCGATGGAAACACGGACCGCTTGTCCTTCTGTCACAGCACCAAGTCCCGCCCGCTCGACAACTGAGATGTGCAGGAACAGGTCTTTGCTCTCACCCTCAACAGAGACGAACCCGTACCCTTTTGCGGGATCGAACCACTTCACTGTGCCGGTAGTCGTCCGAGGACCACCCTCCGGTCGAGCAGCACCTGGCCTGCCCTGCAGTCCACGCCGTGGCCGCTCAGGCGCGGCCGTACTGGCATCGACACTGAGGATCTCATTTACCTGCGAGCCCTTTTGGCCTGCGCCAACCTTCACCAGCAGTGTCGTGCCGGGCTCCAGAGCCGCATGGCCCGCCGCCTCGACCTGCCTGATATGCAGGAATGCCTCACCAGAGCCATCCGTCA
Organism: Microvirga sp. P5_D2; assembly: GCF_054049475.1. Taxonomy (NCBI): domain Bacteria; kingdom Pseudomonadati; phylum Pseudomonadota; class Alphaproteobacteria; order Hyphomicrobiales; family Methylobacteriaceae; genus Microvirga; species Microvirga sp. P5_D2. The sequence goes on from NZ_JBFUMH010000079.1 coordinate 3,238, forward strand.
GCTCGACGAAGCCGAAGCCCTTTTCCGGATTGAACCACTTAACCCGAGCCGCCACCTCGCTGCCGGAGGTCAAGGAACTTCCTTGCTGGCGTGCTGGCCGCTCGTACGATGGTGGAGGAGCGTTGTTGTCCCAAGGTTCGGCAGGTTGAGCGCCGAATTGACGTTGACGATCACGATGTTCGTTGCCCCGGCCCATCAGGAGCGCCTTCTACCAGTTGCTTGCAGTAGAAGACGTACCGCCCATAGGCCTGCGTTGCAAGAAGTCCATGGGGTCCAACAGAGCCTATGATGTCATTCGGCTTTAAACCCAGACCCTATTGCTCGCCAACCGTAAGCCTCTCGGTGGCTTGAGGTCTTTCTCAGAGTGAGAGGGTCACGAGCGCCGCCGACTGTGACCCCTCGTCATAGCTGTTTGTTTCGCATGTTCAGCCGGTTGCACCTGTTCTGATAGGGGTCAACGTTTCGGTGCCGATTTACACACAAGCAGCTTTTGGTCTCAGAAAGGGATCCCTAAAACGGAAGCCCTCGGGAGCACCAAAGGGCTCCCGAGGGCACGGTGTGGAGACGAGATGAGACCGGCAGGCTACACCGACTGCTAGAGGCTGAGACGATGCTCGTTCGCGTGTGCCAGTCCGGTCTACTGCCTGCCTCACTCCTCGTCTACTCCACCCGTTCCAATGAGGATCTCGCGCTTGCCCGCGTGATTGGCGGGGCCGACGATGCCCTCCTTCTCCATCCGCTCCACGAGCGAGGCCGCCCGGTTGTAGCCGATCTGCAGCCGCCGCTGGATGTACGAAGTCGAAGCCTTCTTGTGCCGCAGCACGATCGAGACGGCTTGGTCGAACAGCTCACCCGATCCCAGGCCCATCTCGCTCTCGTCAAAGACTGGAATTTCCTCCGGCTCCACCTCCTCGTCCTCGGCCGTGACTGCCTCCACGTAAACGGGCTTGGCCTGACGTTTCAGGTGCGCCACCACCTTCTCCACCTCCACGTCTGAGACAAAGGGTCCGTGCACGCGAGCGATGCGTCCGCCTCCCTGCATGTGGAGCATGTCGCCCTGGCCCAGAAGCTGCTCGGCGCCCATTTCCCCCAAGATCGTGCGGCTGTCGATCTTCGAGGTCACCTGGAACGAGATCCGGGTCGGGAAGTTCGCCTTGATCGTGCCGGTGATCACGTCAACGGAAGGCCGCTGCGTCGCCAGGATCACGTGGATGCCGGCAGCGCGCGCCATCTGGGCCAGGCGCTGGATCGCGCCCTCGATCTCCTTGCCGGCCACCATCATCAGGTCGGCCATCTCGTCGACGATCACCACAATGTACGGCAGCGATGTGAGGTCCATGACCTCTTCGGTGTATGTCAGCTCCCCTGAGTTCTTATCGAAGCCCGTCTGAACCGTTCTCGTGATGACCTCACCCTTTGCTCTAGCCTCACTCACACGAGCATTGAAGCCGTCGATGTTGCGGACACCGAGCTTCGCCATCTTCTTGTAGCGCTCCTCCATCTCACGCACAGCCCAGCGCAGGGCAATGATTGCCTTCTTCGGGTCGGTGACGACCGGGGTGAGCAGATGGGGGATGCCGTCATAGACCGAGAGCTCGAGCATCTTCGGGTCGACCATGATCAGGCGGCACTGCTCCGGCGTGAACCGATACAGCAACGACAGGATCATGGTGTTGATCGCCACCGACTTGCCCGAGCCGGTGGTGCCGGCGACCAGCAGGTGCGGCATGCGGGCGAGGTCAGTGATGACGGCTTCACCGCCGATGGTCTTGCCCAGGCAGAGGGGCAGTTTGTGTTTCGAGACCTCGAAATCTTCTGAGGCAAGCAGCTCGCGCAGGTACACCGTTTCGCGGGTCTCGTTGKGCAACTCGATGCCGATGGCGTTGCGGCCTGGGATCACCGCGACGCGCGCGGAGACGGCGCTCATCGAGCGCGCGATGTCCTCCGACAGAGCAATGACGCGAGATGACTTGATGCCGGGTGCGGGCTCGAATTCGTACAGCGTGACCACCGGGCCGGGATGGACGTGGATGACTTCGCCTTTGACGCCGAAATCGCGGATAACCTTCTCCAATCGTCCCGCCGTCTCTTCCAGGATGTCCTCGGTCAGCTCCGGTCCTTGGCGTTCCGGCGGTTCGGCCAGCAACGCAATGTCCGGCTTCTGATACGACCAGTTCTCTGTTGCAGCAGGGCGGGCGATCGGATGCCCCCAAGTCGACGGAGCGATTTCGGGAAGATCCACGATCGGGCCCGCCTCCTGTAGCGGTTGAAGCAGGGCAATCTCTGCCTGGCCCGGCCCTGTCGCAGCATCGGGCACGGGTACGTTCTTAATCCGCTCCTGAACCGGGACGGCCGCCTGATCAGGCGCCGGGCCAGGGACAGAGTCGACCAACGGTTCGGGCTGGGGCTGAAGGGCAACCTCCCCCGTCTGCGGTTTCTTGCTCACCGTCGGCAGGAGATCCTCATAGAGAGCGAGGTATCCGAGATCGACCTCCTCCCCGAAAGGATCCGACACGCTGGTCCCCGGAACCGCAGGGGTCGCTTCCCCTTCTGCAGTGGCGGCGACCCCGATCTCGGCGGCCGCTTCCTGGGGTCGCTCGGATGGCAGCGCCCCTGCAATGCCGGCGCCATACTCCGCTTCGGAAGCCCCATCCAGATCGGCTTGGCCTTTGTCGGTGACCTCGGCGACCACGTCGGGGTCCTCCAGCATCTGCCTATCGGCAGGGACGGCCGACAGGGCATCCAAATCCCCCGCGGGACGGACGCCGGTCATCCCATATGACATGCCTTGCCACGAGAACGAGACCGCCGCGGACGTCAAGCTGAAGGGCATGGCGGCCAACTCCAGCTGGGACCCCAGGTGTTGTTTCTGGTGAGGCGCCTCATCCGCGGCAGGGGCCTGCTGTGGCAACGGAAGCCGTGTCGCCGTCTCGATCGTCCGGCGCGCGGAACCAGCTGCCTCTCCGCGGCCTGCTTCGTCAGCCAGGGCAGCTTCCCTGTCAGCGAGAGATGCCAGCCGTTCTGATACCGGATCTTCGGACGCCAACGCCGACCGCAATTCCGCAATCTGGCTTCTGATAGCCGGCTCGGGAGCCCCGGCGGTCTCCGCACCGATGGCGGAGCAGACGTGCTCACCAGTCGAGTTGACAGCGGGAGCTGGGTGCTCCGGCTCCGTGGCCGGGGGTCCCGCATGGCCGTTGCGGGCTCGAATGACCTTATCCGGCGTGCGCGTGGCCTTCACGCCCTCGGCAAGAACGAAAGCCTGTCGCCACGGTGGCTCGTCACCTTCCGGAATCGGACCGGCTTCAGCATCCCTTCGACCTTGCCGCAGTCGCACGATGTTGGTCATCCTCGGGGCATCTTCCTCTCCGGGCAAAGGTGGCGGGCAGAAGGGGGGCTTACGGGTCGAATGCATGATCTCGAACGCTACTGAGAGGTGACCAGCCGTGATGATTCCGGCATTGGCATGACTCTGGGGGGCAAACTCTAAACAGAGGGTTAGGCTTTGTGGTGACTCGACCTGCCGGTTGTCCTTCCAAGGGCATTGTCCCGGGAACCCATTCGGGTCGAAATCTGGGATGGAGGCCTACGGCAGTTCTCGATCCGGCGGTGTGAGGCCAAGCGCTTTCAGGCCTTCCACATTCCCGATGTTTGACGTCACTCGCGGGTCCTTGCTTCTCTTCGGGATCAGCTCTTGGGCTCTCCCATGATGGGATCAGAAGAACGAGGCAGTCTAATCTGTCGCGCGTTCTGATCGCGCCAAGCGCAACCGACACAAGAACCCTAGCGAACTCATCTCATCCATCGTCCCGCAAGGGACGTCTCTCCACCGGCTGGCAGATCTTGGATCTCCTCCTCTTCGGGTGACAGGCCGTTCCGGTGAGTGATCAGGCGGTCGCCACGGCACTCTCCTTCCTCCCGCAGAACTCGGTGCCATCGCTCCAGAGGCGGTGCATGATGACGGCCAAGCGACGCGCCAGAGCCACGATGCCCTTTTGCAGGCCGCGCCGGCGGGCCACGTTCATGGCCTAGGCCTTCAGCCAGGACCACTTCTGCACCCGGTTCAGCAGCACCTGAGCTGCCTCATAGAGCAGCGCTCGCATCATGGCGTCTCCGCACAAAGAGACGCGTCCGGTGCGATTGCTCTCGCTGGACTGATTGAGAACCGGCGTGAGCCCCAGAGCTGGGCCGACTGCCTTGGAATTCTTGAACCGCGCCGGAATGTCGATCGTGGCGCTAAAGGCCAGCGACACCACAGGGCCAACACCGGGGATGGTCATCAGGCGCCGGCAGACGTTATCGTCCCGGACGATCGCCAACACTTTGCGATGCAGGATGGTGAAGCGCTCACGCAGGCTCTGACGGGCCTCGAGGAGGCAAGCCATGATCGTAGCCAGCTCCGGCAGACCGGCCACGAGCTCGCGGACCCRGTCCTCGAACCTGACCTTGCCAATGATCCCAACCTTGAGCCCAAAGTTGCGCAGCAGACCGCGGATGTCGTTCTCAATGGCAATGGCCTTTTCCTGCAACAACTTGCGAGCTGTCAGCAGGGCGCGCCGGTTCTGGCTGGTGAGCGTCTTCACATGCACAGGTCGGAACAGGTTGACGCGCATCATCTGAGCAATGCCACGAGCATCGTTGCGGTCGGTCTTGTTCACCTGCGCCTTCAGGAATTGATCCACCCCCATTGAACTGGTCTACCTTGAAGTATGTCTTGAGGCTCACAGGAGGACCACAATGCCCAAGAAGCGCCATAAGCCGGAAGAGATCGTCGCCAAGTTACGCCAGGTCGATGTGATGGTCTCACAGGGCCAGTCTGTTGCCGATGCCGTTCGCATGATCGGCGTGACGCGCTATGCGGTGCGCGACGCAGCGGGTGTCGTCGTGAATACTTTCAGATTCGACCTGACGCCACTCTATGCGCGCCGGGGCGAGTGGACGGCGATCACCGCTGAGCAGAAGCGTCAGAAGGAACATCTGCAACGCACGTTCGACGAGGTCACCATCTGCCGTCGTGCCGCCGAGGAGGCGCTCAATGCGCTGGCTCAGCATCATCCCGACATTGACCGCGAACAGATCGAGAGCAGCCTCGCTGCTCTGAAGGCCCGTACGCCCAAGCGTGCTGGACCGCTTCTCCCAGACGGGCTGGTCGAAGCGTGGAAAGAGGTCCGAAAACTTGCGGAAGATGCTTTCTATCAGGCGGGCTGTGGCGGCACGGATTGCCGACAAATAGAAGCAGAGAAAGGATCTCCTAGTGAGACTTGTGACAAGGGCATCCGGGCTCATGCTCAATCTGCCGATCCGATCCGGTTGCCGTCCCATCCGGTTGCAGTCCCAGCCTTTGCTGCCCAGGTCTGGCTAGATCAACCTTGAGGCAGAGTTGTTGGCATTGAGAAGGCGCAGGATGGCCTGAGGTTCTGCGGTGGTGTCAATTTATGGTTAACGCTTCATTGATAAGACTGACGCGAAAACAACAAAAGCCAACCGCAACTCTATGTGGAGGACAAAGGTGCTACAGCCTGACCCAACCCAAATTATTGAGGAATCGCGCCTTGATCGACTGCGAGAACTCCCGCAGTCGAAGAACTTGGAGCAACTTCCGGAAGCGTCCCATGCGGCAGCGGTTCTGATGAAAGCTGTCGATGACAATCTCGCCGGCCATCCACACATCACGGCCGACCCTGAACTTTATCAGCTAGCGTACAGAGCCTTCGAAGCTTTGTTCACGCTGCACCACGCACTGACCACCGAGCAGCACGGGTGGGCATGACGATGTTGCAAAAAATCTCAACCTACTTCCGGAAACCTGCATCGGCGCCAGTGGCAGTAGTACAAGTGGCGGATCTCGATGAGCGGATCAACGGGACGCGGTCGAAGCGTGCAAGGATCAGAGAGACCTTGCGCCGGTATGAGCAAGGTAGTCTGAAAGAGAACCAAGCGGTCGAGGAGCTTCTAAAAATCCTAAGGTGAGCACGCCTTTCGTAATGCTCGGCACAATGATCGAAGCTTACCAACGAATTGAAACGGAGACGATGGCTCTATCCGATCCATTGCAAAGCAGGTCAGATGCACAGCCGATGGCACCGTCAACTTAACCCGGAGGTGACCTAATGCTAGCATACGTAAGGGATGCAACCGACCTGTCTACCTCGCTATGCCCGGCACCGCTTCCCGGCTGAAGTGGTCAGCTATGCCGTCTGGCTCTATTTTCGGTTCCCGCTCAGCCTCCGGATGGTGGAGGAAATGTTGGCTGCCCGCGGCATCCTGGTCAGCCATGAGACAGTTCGGCAATGGGCGCTGAAGTTTGGCCAGAGCTTTGCCCACCAGATCCGTCACCATCTTCCGGTAGCCGGAGACAAATGGCATCTCGATGAGGTTGTGATCAGCATCGCGGGCCGAAAACATTGGCTGTGGCGAGCGGTGGACCAGCATGGAGTCGTGCTCGACATCCTGGTCCAGAGCCGCCGTGACACAAAAGCCGCGAAGCGCCTGCTGCGCAAGTTGCTCAAGAAGCAGGGCGTCGTTCCCCGGGTCATGATCACCGATCAACTCGCCAGCTACGGCGCGGCCAAGCGAGAAGTCATGCCGGGGTGGAGCATCGGCAGCATAAGGGTTTGAACAATCGTGCCGAGAACAGCTATCAGCCCATACGACGACGCGAGCGCATCATGAAGCGCTTCAAGTCAACCGGACAGGCCCAGCGCCACAGGATCTCACGCTTGCAATCCATGGTGAGACGGGGATGACGCACCACATCGTCGGGTGACGCGAACACAGACGCGGGGGCCACCAGGGCGCGATCTAAATTGGGCACGTCCCAAATTTCGCGTCGACGAGCGTTTGCAAGGAGCCAAGGCAGCGTGACGACGGCGCTTGGGGCCGGAGGGACAGAGGGCTCGGTTCTCATCCCACGCCCCGTCAACTGTGGCTGGAGTCCAGCGCCTCAGGGCATCGAGGATGTCGTCGATCACGACAACGGCACCCGAACCGGGGATTTGTCGCCATCCAGGCCGGCCTTCGACCTAACAGGCGTCCGACGCCCATTCAGCAAGCAAGGCCCGCTTCTCGCCTCTCGACAGGAGAGCATGCCCGAGCACCTGGTGCGGATGCGTGAAACCGCGGCTGGGTCTGTGACGGGGAAACGTACGCTCGCTCGCGATGTCGTCTCTGAAGGTTTGTCGCATCGATCCCTCCCAAATTGTGCAAACGGTCCAGCCTCGGGCAGGAGGCGCCCGAGGCTACTTCTTGCTGCCGGCTCGCTTACGCGGCCTTGGTCTTCTGTGGTTCGTGCTCGATTTGCTTCGCGTTGTCCTGCGACATCACAGGCTGAGTGTTTGTGGCGATCTCGATCCGGCGGGGCTTCAAGGCCTCGGGCACCTCGCGCACCCGGTCGACCGTGAGCAGCCCGTTCTCCAGGCTAGCCCCCTTCACCTTCACGTGGTCAGCGAGGTTGAACGTCTGCTTGAAGGCGCGGGTGGCGATGCCGCGATGCAGGTACTGCTTATCCTGCTCGGAACCCTTGTGTCCCGTCACCAGCAGGGCGGTGCCGTGCTGGGTAAGCTCAATCTCATCCGGGGAGAAACCGGCCACCGCCATGGTGATCCGGGACTGGTCGTCACCAGCCTTCTCGATGTTGTAAGGCGGCCAGTTGGTCATCGGCTCGACCCGTGCGGACTGATCAAGCATGTCAAACAGCCGGTCGAAGCCGACCGTGGAGCGGTACAGGGGGGGAGAGGTCGAAAGTTCTCATAGCCACATCCTCTTTGGAGCAACATGGATCCGAGAGCGCCGGACACCGCCGGCGCCCGTGTGCCAAGCTCACCTGAGCCTTGGCGACCATCGATTTAGGAACAGGATTTTGCGTCGTCAAGACCTTCGGACCTGCCGAAAAAATGTTGTCGACGGTCCTAAATCTTGGGATCACTCGGACGTGCTGCGCGGCTCAATCGAAATCCTGCGAGAGCTGGAGCGTCTCAAAGCGGGCGGGCCTTCCGGGGGGTTTTTGTCTGCCTGCGCATACATCTGGGAATGGCGCTCGAGGAGCATTTAACGGCGGTCAGGCGCACGGTTGCATTCGCGCGGACAGAAGCCCCCGCATCCTCTCGGCCCGGTCTGGCAGGTCGATCCAGTCCTTCACTTCGAAGTCCGCGATCCGCAGCGTCGGCGCGAAGCCGTAGTACGGCGCGAGGATGTCCGTCAGGGCGTCCCGGAACGCCCGTTGGCGGTGCCGGCCTCCCTCGCCGGGAAACAACGGCGGCATCGGGCGGCCGAATCCGCCACCCTCGAGTTTGGCTTTGGCGTTCGATCTCGCGATCTAGAGGTCGGCATCGAAAGGGAGCGGCACGTCGTCCTTATAGCGCCGCAGCGTCATCGCCCGGTAGGCGTTGAAGTGCTGCTTCTCGTCGACTTCGAGGATGCGCGGCGGCGAGCCCGGCACGACCAGGACGGCGTCGACCGTCCTGCGCTCGACCTTGCGCATTCCGTCGGGAAGCTCGAGCCACGTCAGCTCCGAATAGGTCGAGCGGACGAGGGACCAGCGGTCGCCGCACTCGGCCTGGCCGGGGCGCACGACCCAGTCCGGCGTCGATGCCGTGGAGGCTCCGAGGATGTCGGTGACGAGCCCGACGACGGCGTATTCGATCTCCTTAGGCATCCGAACCCGCGGCCGACCGGCCATCCTCCGGTTGGTCGCACCTTGCACCTTCGGCGACGATTTGGAGGGCGTCGTCCGGAAGCGGGCGCTGCAGCGTGAGCGCCTCCTCGGCCGGCGCGGTGAGCCAAGTCTCGTACTCCTCCGGGGTCGTCAGGATCACCGGCATGGCCTTTGGGTGGATCGGCCCGACGATGCCGTTCGGCTCGGAGGTCAGGAACGAGTAGAGCAGGTGCTCGCCCTCAACCGGCTCTGCCTTCGTGCCGCGCACGCCCGTCCACGGCCGCCAGATGCCGGCGAAAGCCGCCAGCGGACGATCCTTCGAAAGCGCGAACCACACGGGTGTCTTTCGCGGCTTGGTATCCCGGTATTCGCTGAAACTGGTCAACGGAATCAGCGCCCGACATTGGGGTTTCAACCAAGCGCGCCAGAATGGCGAGGCGACGTTGCGCACGTTGGTGACTGGTTGGTTGCCGACCTTCGGCGGCGGCGGGAAGCCCCAGCGCATCTGGATCAGCTCGCGCTCACCGTCGGTCATCCGGACAACCGGAGCCATCTGGTCCGGGAAGATCGCGGGCAGGGGAGGCACGTTGCCGGCGCTATCCCGGGCGACCTCGAAGGCGCGGCGCATGGCTTCCTGGGTGGTGTAGCTCGAATACAGATTGCACACGGGCGGGATCCTCCGGCGGGGCATGGCTGCCTTGGCTAAGCTCAAGCTTCTTTATAGAGGTGCTTACGATAGGGCGAATGAGTCGCAAAGCTACAGCAAGTGCTGGACGTCGCGGCCAGCCGATGCGCGGTCGCTTCCGCCGGCACACGGTCTTCAATGATGTGGCAGCAACCTTGTCGGTGTCACGCGCAGCCGGTCTCGCACCTCGGAACGCACGGCAACGCTGTACGTTACTCCATCTCCGCCGAGGAGCATCAATGGGCAACCTGACGACGTCACGACACGGACAGCACTCAGGCTCCGATCAAACCCCGGTCCCGGACGAGGCTGACAGGCGCGAAGCTCGGACGGTGGCGGAGGAAATCCTGCCGCTCGTCGAGGAGACCGCCACGGTCGAGAAGCGCGAGGTCGTGACGGGCAAGGTACGGGTGCGGACCATCACCGACACACTTGAAGAACTCGCTCAAGCCAATCTCCAGACCGAATCCATCGAGGTCACCCGCATGCCCATCGACCGGGTCGTGGAGGTCGCCCCAGCGGTCCGCACCGAGAACGATGTCACCATCGTCCCAGTGCTCGAAGAGGTGGTCGTCGTCCAGAAGCAGCTCGTCCTCAAGGAGGAGCTGCATATTCGTCGACGGGTCGAGACCGGGGCAGTCGAGGTGCCGGTCACACGACGCAAGCAGCGCGCCATCGTGGAGCGTGTCGCTCCAGATGGTTCAACCATCAACACGGAGAGAACAGACCCATGACTTCCAGTGCCAATCCAACCTATTCTTCTTCGTCCCGGCGACTGGTGACGGCGTTCTTCGACAGTCGCGGCGATGCCGAGGACGCCATTGAGCGCTTGGCCGACGCTGGTGTGTCCCGCGACAGCATCCGTTTTATGCCGGGCGACGAGCGCGACCCTTCCGATACTGCCGGTACATCCTACCCGGCCGAGTCCCGCGGCTTCTGGGACTCTCTGGGCGATTGGCTGCTGCCGGATGAGGACCGCAGCACCTATGCGGAAGGCCTGCGCCGGGGAGGTTACTTGCTCTCGGTCGATGCCAGCGATGACCGCTATGAGACCGTGATCGACATTCTGGACGACGAGGGCACCATCGACCTCGATGAACGTGCCGAGTCCTGGCGGTCAGAGGGATGGTCCGGCTCGTCGACGGCGGATGTCCTGTCCGGTTCGACGGCCAATCTGGCCACTGGCGCGGCCGGGACGACGTCAGGAGCTGCAAGCTCTGCGGATCGGCCGAGCTCTGTAGCGTCTGCCGGAACCAGCGCGAGCGCCAATGCCTTTGATACAGCCAGCCGAGCGGCCACGGGTGAGGAAGAAGTGATCCCGGTGGCCGAGGAGCGGCTCCGGGTGGGCAAGCGGGAGGTCGGCCATGGACGGGTGCGGATCCGCTCGTATGTGGTCGAGACCCCGGTCGAAGAGCAGGTGACCCTGCGTGAGGAGCGCGTGGCGGTCGAGCGGCGCCCGGCGGATCGTGCCTTGAGCGACGTCGACCAAGCCTTCCAGGAGCGAACGATTGAAGCCGAGGAACGGGTGGAGGAGGCAGTGGTCTCCAAGGAGGCACGGGTCAAGGAAGAGCTGGTCGTTCGGAAGGAGACCGAGCAGCGCACCGAGACCATATCCGATACGGTTCGTAGCACTGAGATCGACGTCGAGGATGAGCGTGGCAATCGGGTTCCCGGCAGCAAAACCACCGACCGGACCTAATCCCGCCTGACACAACCCATGATCGTGGTGAAGCCCGGAGCGATACTGCTCCGGGCTTCGGAAAGCGAGAGGCGAGACATCGATGTCCGATATGACACATCCCGGCCGCGCGATCCCCGAGGCGCTGACGTTTTCGCAACGCGAGAGCATCCGTATGCTGGGCACCGCCTTGCGCAAGCTCTACAAGGGCTACCTCAAAGAACCGCCGCCGGAGTGCTTCTTGCCCTTGATCGCCAAGCTTAGTGAGATTGACCAACGATTGGTGCCAGCCAACGACGCCTAGCCGTGAGGAGCTAGCATCCATGGGTTCAGGCCCGACGATGATAGGGAAGGATATATGGCGGATTTCAACTGAACGCTTCTCCGATTGCGGTCGTGATCTGCGCAAATTGGTAGGGTTTGGCTAGGAAACAGCCATGATCGGGAATATCGGCGTCCCGAAGGATTGTGTGACCCGACGTGACGAAGGGCCGGATGTCGGGCCAACGCTCAGCGACTAAGGCGACCAGAGCCATGCCGTCCATCGACCCTGGCATGTGAATGTCGGTGAACAGGGCGGCGATCTCGTGCGCCCTGGCTTCAAGCAGCTTGAGCGCCGCATCGGCATTGGCCGCTTCCAGAGCGTCGAAGCCAGCCTCTTCCAGCATGTCGACCGCGTTCATGCGGATGATCGGTTGCTCCTCGACGACAAGGACGTAGCGAGGAGCGGAATCGATCTCGGACATGTCAGCACAAAGCTCTTGTCTGGGAGAAGGTACCTGGCTCATGTGGCGGTCGCCCGAACGGAGGAAGCGGCCAAGCTGTCGAGCGGAGCCGTAATGGTGCACACCACCCCGGCCGGCTCGTAGCTGAGCGTGACATCGCCCCCGATATCGCCTGCCAAGCCGCGGGTGATCAGGCGTGAACCAAAGCCCTTGCGCTGAGGCTCGACCACAGTCGGACCACCGTGCTCCGACCAGCGTAGGGCCAGGCAGGATGGCGTCTCCTCCGTCACAGTCCAGACCAAGTCGACATGGCCGTGTTCGTTGGACAGGGCACCATACTTGACCGCGTTAGTGGCGAGTTCGTGCAGAACCAGTGCCAGCGATAAGGCCGCGTGGGAGCTGAGGCGTACGTGCGGGCCCCGAATCCGCAGGCGCTCCGGCTCGGAGGCGCGGTGTGGCTCGAGCACGCCGTGAACCAGCGCCCCGATTTCGGCTTCCTCCGCGCTCTTGCTGATGAGGAGGTCCTGGGCCTTGCCCAGCGCGATCACCCGCGCCGCCAGAGCTTCGCGGGCCACGTCCATGGACGGAGCATTGCGCAGGGTATGGGAGGCGATCGCCTGGACCATGGTCAGCACGTTCTTCAGCCGATGGCCGAGCTCGTGATGGACCACCTCGAGCTCCTGCTCCGCCCGCTTACGGCGGGTGATGTCGAGCATCGCGCCGATCATACGAAAGGGCTGGCCGGCCGCGTCCCGCACCATATAGCCGCGGTCAAGGACCGTCGCGTAATGGCCGGAGGCACATCGGAAACGGTACTCATGGCTCCATTCATCCCCATTGCCGGCGATCACGGCACGGATGTGGTTCTCAACCTCTTGAAGGTCGTCGGGATGGATCTGGGCGATCCACCACTCGCCGCTCGGCTCGATCTCGTGCGGGTTGTAGCCATAGGCGGTGTAGAGGGCCTCATTCCATTGGATGTGGTTGCGCACGAGGTCCCAGTCCCAGATCGCGTCGTTGGTGGCACGGGTGACGAGGCTGTAGCGCTCGACCGTCTCGCACAAGATGGATTCGGCCTGCCTGCGATCCGTCACGTCACGCGAGATGGCCAGGAGCTTCCCGGGTCTTCCATCTGAGCCGGCAATCGGCGTCACTTGGACGTCCCACCAGCGCGGAGTGCCCTTCAGCGTTTTGGCCAAGCCGCTAAAGCGCCCGGTGCCTCCAGCCCTGGCCACCGCCATGGATTCCTCAGCCGCGGTACCTCCGTCATCCTCCCAGAGGCTTGTCCACAGCCGGCCCTGCATGGCTGAGGCGTCATCCACCTCCATGCCCAACAGACCGCCCGCGTTCATGAAGTCGATCCGGCCGTCGAGGTCGAGGACTTTGATGCAGTCGCCTGAACTGTCCAGGACGCCGCGCAGGAAGGCTTCGCTCTGCCGGGTCTTCTCCTCGGCCAGCCTCTGCTCGGTGCGGTCACGCAGGATCTTGAGGTAGCCCTCGATGACATTGGTCTCGTCGTCGACGAGCGGCATCAGGGAGCCGTTGGCCCAGAAGCGCTCGCCGCCTTTCCTGACGTGCCAGCGCTCATCGGTGGCCCGGCCGTAGTCGCGGGCGATCGCCATCTCCTTGGCCGGAGCTTCCGCGTCCCGATCCTCAGGCGTGAAGAACAAGTTGGCGTGCTGCCCGAGCACCTCCGTTTCCGACCACCCCAGAACCTTCTCGGCCCCGCTGTTCCAGCCGGTGATCCGCCCCTCGAGATCGACGGTGATGATGGCGTAGTCGGTAGCGCTCTCGAGCAGGCTCTCGAGGAAACGTTCGCGGTCCGACTGGAGCAGCTTACGAAGCAAACGGGTCGGCATTGGGGCTCATGGATGACGGAGCGTCAGATGGTTGGGGCTCGGCACCGTCGATCCCAAGGACGTCCTTGCTTTCCTGGACCTGCAGGAGCCTCAAGGCAGCGCGGACGACCTCGCTGTTGTTCTGGTACCGCCCCGAGGCGACGCGGCCGGCAACGAAGCGTTCGAGTTCGGGCGTGAGCGAGACATTCATGGATTTGCGAATCGGCATGGAACAAACCATGGCCATACCGGTAGCGCTGTGTCAAAGGCTGATACAGTCTGGCTGGGCCTCGAATTGTCGCGGGACGGGTTCTCGGCCTTGGCGCTGCGGCTCGAGGTGAAACTACTGGATCCATTCCCGGGCGCAGGAACGAAGTCCACAAGTTGCGGTTGAATTAACATGGGTTATGAAGCGCCACAGAGACGGTTCGTTCTCATCGTCGACGACGAGAGCATCTTGCGCCTCAATGCCATCGACATGTTCGAGGATGCGGGCTTCGAGGTGCTGGAGGCCGAAAACGCGGATAGGGCCCTGCAACTGCTTGAGATCCACGCCGACGAAGTGACCATCTTGTTCACTGACATTCACATGCCGGGGAGCATGGATGGCATGGACTTGGCGCGGGAGGTCCACCGGAGGTGGCCGCACATCTTGCCCGTGGTGACTTCGGGTCGTGTGCGGCTCGGGGACAGAGACATCCCCGACAGCGGCCGCTTCATCCTCAAGCCCTATCGGCTCGCCGAGGTCGTTGGTGTCATCCGCGAAGCTTTGCGATAAGTTGTCGCCGCATCGGCATCCCGCCGGGCTTTACCATACCCCGCATCGACCCTATCTGATCGGTTCCCCCGAATTCAGGCCATGCCTTACCCGCTCTCGGCAAGGGAGGGGTTGCGAGCGGCACCACGAGAAGCCCGGAAAGAGCCCGAACGCGATGCACCCCAGCCTTGGACAGAACGGTAGACTGGACTTTCTTACGGGCGGCGGCGAGACGGGGGCACTGATCCGCGCGCACGATTGGGCGGCGACGCCATTGGGCCGGCCGGAGACCTGGCCGCAGCCGCTGAAGACGCTAGTCGGCATCATGCTCGGCTCGAACCAGCCGATGTTCGTCGCCTGGGGACCGGAACGCACGCTCCTCTACAACGACGCCTATGCCGAGATCCTCGCGCGCAAGCATCCGGCTGCCCTGGGTCATGACTTCCTGGACGTGTGGCAGGAGATCCGGGCCGACCTCGTGCCGATCGTCGAGCAGGCCTACGGCGGCAAGCCCGTCCACATGGACGACATCACCCTGATGATGGAGCGCAGGGGCTACGCGGAGGAGGCCCACTTCGCCTTCTCCTATACCCCCGCACGTGACGAGACCGGAGCCATCGCCGGGTTCTTCTGCCCCTGTACGGAAATCACCGGCCAAGTGATGGCCGAGCGGCGCCTCGCGGCCGAGACCGAGCGCCAGCGCCGGCTGTTCGAGCAGGCCCCCGGCTTCATCACGATCCTGAACGGGCCCGAGCACCGGTTCGAGTTCGTCAACCAGGCCTACAGGCGCCTGTTCGGCGACCGCGACTTTGTCGGCAAGACTGTGCGCGAGGCCTTCCCCGAGATCGGGGAGCAGGGCTTCTACGATTGGCTCGACCGGGTCTACGCCACCGGCGAGCGCTTTGTTGCCGGGCATGTCCCGGCCCGCCTGCAAGCCTCCCCGTCCGAGCCGGCAAGGGAGGTCTTCCTCGACTTCATCTACGAGCCCGTCAGGGACGAGCACGGCCGCGTGACAGGTATCTTCTGCGAGGGCCACGACGTCACTGAGGCCTACCGGGCCCAAGCGGCCCTCGAGGCTAGCAACGCCCGCTACACCAGCGTGCTCGATGCCATGAGCGAGGGCTTCATCGTCCTCGACGAGGAGTACCGCATCACCGAGATCAACGCCGAGGGCCTGCGGCTGGATGGCCGTCCCGCGGACGAGCTCATCGGCAGCACGCACTGGGAGGTGGCACCTGCGTCGATCGGCACCCCGGTCGAGGCGGCCTACCGCCGCGCGATGACCGAACGCGTCCCGGTCGAGCTCGATCACCACTACATCGATCCGGCCACGAGCCACGATCTTTGGCTGGCGCTGCGCATCTACCCGGTCCCGGGAGGGGTCGCCGCCTTCTACCGCGACGTCTGCGCGACCCGGCGGGCCGAGGCGGCCCTGCGCCGGAGCGAAGCCGAGTCCCGTCAGACCGCGACGCTGCTGGAGCAACTGATCGAGACCGCCCCCGACCCGATCTGGACTAAGGACGGGGAGGGGCGGTTCGCGCTCGTCAACTCCGCCGCCGCCGCGGTGATGGGCCGTCCCCGGGAGGCGCTCATCGGCCTGCGCAACCGCGACCTGCTCCCGCCGGACATGGCCGGCTTCTACGATGCCGAGGATGCGCGAATCCTGGAAGGGGAAGCGGTCAACGTCGAGGAGGTCATCCCGGACCCTGATCGCAGCCGCGGGCGGACCTTCCTCAGCGCGAAGGTTCCGATCCGGTCGTCCGGCGGTGCGGTCATCGGCGTGCTGGGGCTGGCCCGCGACATCTCCGGACGCAAGGAGGTCGAGGCCGAGCGCGACCGGGCGACGGCGTTGTTGCGCAGCTTCTTCGAGGCGGTGCCGGGCGTGGTCTACGTCAAGGACCGCGGGGGGCGCATGCTGATGGCCAACCGCGGTACCACCGAGCTCATCGGCAAGCCGCCGGAGGAGTACTTGGGCAAAACCGATGCCGAGTTCCTCGGCGACACGGCGCAGGGCGTGGCCATCATGGCGAACGACCACCGCATCATGCAGGGCGGCGAACTCAGCCAGGTCGAGGAGGAGGTGCGTCTGCCGGACGGAACGCTCGCGACGTGGCTGTCGACGAAGGCGCCGCTGCGGGACGAGGCCGGCGAGGTGATCGGCCTGATCGGCACCTCGATCGACATCAGCGAGCGCAAGCAATTCGAGGCCGCCCTCAGGGAGAGCCGGAAGAAGCTGCGCCGCCTCAACGAGACCCTGGAGCAGCGCGTCGCCGAGGCGACGGCAGAACGCGACCGGGTCTGGCGCAACTCGCGCGACCTGCTCGCGGTCATGGGCTTCGACGGGTACCTCAAGGCGATCAACCCGGCCTGGGAGGCGACGCTCGGCTTCGACGAGGCGACGCTGCTCGCCATGCCGTTCTGGGAGCAGGTCCACCCGGACGATCACGCCGCGGTCGGGGCGCTCGTAGAGCGGCTGCGAAGAGGGGAGGCGGTTGCCCGTTTCGAGGATCGGCTGCGCCATGCGGACGGCTCATGGCGGTGGATCGCCTGGAGTCTCGTTCCGGAGGGCGAGGTGTTTTATGCGAGCGGCCGGGATGTGACGGCCGAGAAGGCCGCCGCGGCCGAGCTGGAGCTGGCGCAGGAGGCGCTGCGCCAGAGCCAGAAACTGGAGAGCATGGGTCAGCTCACCGGAGGCGTGGCGCACGACTTCAACAACCTGCTGATGCCGATCATCGGCGGCCTCGACATGCTCCAGCGCCGTGTGACGGATGAGCGGTCGCAGAGGCTTATCCAGGGAGCACTCCAGTCGGCTGAGCGGGCCAAGACGCTGGTGCAGCGGCTGCTCGCCTTTGCCCGCCGCCAGCCGCTCCAGCCCACGGCCGTGGATCTGCCCCAGCTCATCGAGGGCATGGCCGACTTGGTGGCCAGTACCTCGGGACCGCGGGTGAAAGTGGTGGTCGACGCGAGTGAGGGGCTTCCGCCGGTCAAGGCCGATCCCAACCAACTTGAGATGGCGATCCTGAATTTGGCCGTAAACGCCCGCGACGCCATGCCCGACGGAGGACAGCTCACGATCGCAGTGGCCGAAGAGTCGCTACGATCCCGCCACCGTTCGCAGTTGCCACCGGGCCGCTATGTGCGGCTATCCGTCTCCGACACCGGCGTCGGCATGGACGGAGCAACGCTCGCACGGGCCATTGAGCCGTTCTTCTCCACCAAGGGCATCGGCAAAGGCACGGGGCTAGGTCTCTCGATGGTGCATGGGCTGGCCGCCCAGCTTGGCGGCGCACTCACGATCCAGAGCAAGCCAGGGGTTGGGACGAGCGTCGAACTGTGGCTGCCAGTGGCGGCTGCGACGCCGCACGATCCAGGACAGCGGGCCGATGTCGTGAGCCTGGCCGAGGCCGGAACAGCGGTTCTCGTTGACGACGAGGACATCGTGCGGGCGAGTACAGCCGACATGCTGTCGGACCTCGGCTACGCGGTGGTCGAGACGTCATCGGCGGAGGAGGCGCTGGCGCTCATCGAGGGCGGGCTCGAGCCGGACGTCGTCATCACCGACCACCTCATGCCCGGCATGACCGGCACGGAGCTGGCCCAGATGTTGAAGCAGGCGCGGCCTAGGATGCCGGTCCTGATCATCTCGGGCTATGCAGAGGACGAGGGCATCGCGCCGGACCTACCGCGGCTGACCAAACCCTTCCGGCAGGGCGAGTTGGTCGCAAGCCTGTCGACGTTGACAAAGGCATCCTTGGATAGACCGCAGGATTAGCATTGCCGGCGTCAGGCGAGCTCGCGCCCCGCACCTTGGACAATGCGTTTAATCAAGACACCTGCCCCACTTTGCAATCGGAGGACTTGACACGGCACTGTCAGGTTAACGGGTCGACGTCACAGAGCCTCACGGGTTCAGCCAGTCAGAAGGCAGCAACAAGGCCGGTCACTTCGGTCCAAGTTGTAAAGGCCTGGGCTCGGGAGGTGCAATGTTCTGCGGCAGTAGTGTTAGCAGGGCGGTGGAAGAGGTTTGCGACCTGATCATGAGTTGAGAGAAAGCGCTGGGCCTGCCCGGCTGATTTGAAGGCTTCATAATGCGTTTGCGTCGTCGGGTCGGCTGATGAGAGTTCTCCGCTCGATTATTTAAGCCTTTGTGCTGCCGATGCTCCACGCCAGGCATAACCGTCTTTTTCGCGGCGGCGTAGCTGGCCAGCTTATCGGTGATCATCACCCGAGGAGCTATGCCCTGCTTCTTGAGCAGCTTCCGCAGCAGGCGCTTGGCGGCTTTTGCATTGCGGCGGCTCTGAACCAAAATGTCGAGCACGATCCCATGTTGGTCGACCGCGCCAGAGCCAGTGCTTTCGGCCTGCAATGCTGATCACTACCTCGTCGAGGTGCCACTTGTCGTCGGGTGCCGGAAGCTGCCGGCGGATCTGGTTCGCAAACCCCTGGCCGAACTTCAGCGCCCATTGCCGAACTGTCTCGTGGCTAACCAGGATGCCGCGGGCAGCCAACATTTCCTCCACCATCCGAAGGCTCAGAGGAAAGCGGAAGTACAGCCACACGGCATGGCTGATCATCTCAGCCGGAAAACGGTGACGGGCATAGCGAGGATGGAGGGTCGATTTCATTCCTTGCTTATGCCAGCATCCCCTCAACTCGACGTTAACCTGACGGTGCCGCCCCCAGACATGGAAACGGCAAAGTGCCTATGATTTCGTAGGCGGGCGATCTCATTCAATGCCGCTGAAGGCTATTCGCCTGTCTGACGCAAGTAGCGCGTGCATTGACTGATGGCGCACTTGGTGAGCCAACATACAATAAGCCCGCCTCTCAAGACTTCTTGACAAAACTCTCGTTCGACGAAATTCGGCAAGCCTGCGGTCCGGGCCGCCATCTTCCGGCACACTACGGAAGAAGTGCAAATGTCCGTTAGCGATGGCGAAGCCGCTGTTCYTGAAGGGTAGGGGAGTTTCCTACTTTGACCGAGGCTGTGTCAAAACGCAGATAGCGACCGAGTGAGATCACCTCTGTGGTCCTCTGATCGGCTGGAGCACGAGAGCCAGCGGCCGTTTGGCTCCTCGACAAGGCTGGACGTCAGTCTCCCTGATGTCCGAGCCATCGTGATCAGCTTGGGGTCTAAAGTGATGCCCCCTCAGGACTGGATGGCTGCCAGCAGCGGTCCAGGAC
>NZ_JBFUMH010000080.1:0-23488 GCF_054049475.1 Microvirga sp. P5_D2
GTCGAGGAGACGGTTCCAGGCGTGGCAGACGGCCTCCAACACCGCGTCATAGTCATCAAGCACGCGATGCGAGAGATAGCGCTCACGCAGGTACAGCCAGACCCGCTCCACCGGGTTCAGTTGGGGTGACGCCGACGGCAGCGGCAAAAGGGTGATGGTGTCCGGCACGTGCAAGGCCCGCGCGTCGTGCCAGCCGGCCTGATCCAGCACGAGCACCGCGTGTACGCCCGGCTCGAGCTGACGCGAGAAGTGCTCCAGACAGATCGTCATCGCGTCCACGTTCACGCGCGGCAGGGCCAGCGCGAAGGTCTCGTCCGTGCCGGGCCGGCAGGCGGCGAACAGATACAAGCTCTCATAGCGCTGATCGACGAGCCCAGGCGGACGCACGCCGCGCTCATCCCAGACGCGTGTCGTGCGGCCCTTCTGGCCAAAGCGCGCCTCGTCCTGACACCAGAGCTGAAGACGCGCCTCAGGGTGCTCCGCCGCGAGAGCTTGCAGCTTTGACGGGAGTTCCTTTTTTGAACGCCGCCTGCACSGCTGGGTCGCCCTTCGGGTGCGAGGGTCGGGTCTTTTGACGCGACAAGTTCAGCCGCTTGAGCAGGCACGAGAGCCCCCATTCGCTGTAGCTCACGCCATAAGTTCGCTCAACATGCTCGCACAGGTCGACCAGGCGCCAGGCGCTGACYCCATCGCGCTTCGGCTTCGGCCCGCGCAGGATGTGRGCCTTGAGCGCCGCCTGCTGACCAGGGCTGAGTTGTTCCGGGCGACCGGATCGGGGCCGGTCATGCAGACCGTCAGGTCCTTCGACATTGAAGCGCTGGATGGCATCGTGCAGGGCCTGCCGTTCCATGCCGACCAGCCGGGCAGCCTCGGCCCGGGTCATGCCGTCCAGGGCGTTGGCGATCGCCAGGAGCCGCAGGGCGGCCCGACAATCCTTCTCGCGAGCGGCTCGCGAGCGCAGATCTGATGGCGAGTCGTCCTGACGGATCGGGAGCCCGGCCATGCTGACCTCCATCAACAGCGTCCCCGRTGATCAGTGAATCACCCCACGCTCGTCATCGCAAATGCGAGTCMGCAATTCTCTGGATGGGTATACAGGATGGCTTCCCGATTGGTCTGGCTGCCGTCAATGACGATCCTCTCGGGCCGGCCATGCCGCTTCAGGGCCTTGCGCAGGAACCGTTTGGCAGCAGACAAGTTTCGCCGCTCACTGAACCAGAACTCAACCGTATCGCCGTTGCTGTCGATAGCCCGGTAAAGGTACATCCATTGACCTCTCACCTTGATGTATGTCTCGTCGACGTGCCACTTTGTGGGGTTCTGTCGCAAATTCAGTTTTTACTTGCCTATTCTGGTGAACGCGCGCCGAGCAGCTGCTGTGGAATCAACGGCTTAGCGCCGCCACCATGACCGAAAATGGCGCTGAAAAGTGCCTATACTTCGAGTTTGCGACAGAACCATCACGATTGGTGTCCTCAGGTTCGATGCAGCATTGGGACGCGCAAGTCCTGTCAGCACGCGGAGCAGGGTAGGCCTGCCGATACTGGAGGGATCTACGATCGCCAGGAACTCACCGCGGTGCACATCCAACGAGAGGCGGTCCAACACGATTGACTTCTGGCCATCTCTCTCGAAGGCAAGCGAGAGGTCCCAGATTTCGATCACGCGTGCCATCGCCGAAGCCATCCTTTCAGGGCCACGAAAGCCGTGTCGAAGAGCCCATAAAGGGCTGCCATGGTCAGCATACAAACCACGACCACGTTGGTCGCGAGAAGTCTTGACGCCTGCATCAGCATCAACAGTTTCTCGGTCGACGGATACTCAGCGGTGCACTCTCCTTAAGAAAGATCGTAAATCGCCGCTCCAGCTCCGATTCCGGACGTCGCAGCGACTGCAGCATGGAGATTGGCATCTTGATCCGAGGTTCAAACCGCTTCATCTCAATCATGCCTGAGGTGAAATTCATTGCTGTCTCGAGATCAACCAGTCCGATCCCGATACCCTCGCTGACCAGTTTGCATAAGGCACTGCCGACCGTCACCTCCAGCCGCGTCGCCAGGTGTATGCCGTTCTCGGCCAGCAGGGCTTCGACCTGTTTGCGGATGATATCAGGACGGGAAAGACTAATTAGATACACATCGGTCAAATCCTGCGGAGTGACATAATCCTTTCGGGCAAGCGGGTGATCCCTGGGCATGACGCAGACGGTGTCGACGCTGAACAGGTCCGTGCGCCTAATCGACACGTCGTTCGTTGTTGCCTGTGCGACGCCTATGTCGAGGCGGCCCTGCCCGACCATCTGGGCAATGTCCGGTGATGAGATCGTCTCGAGAGTAAGGTTGGCGTTCGGGAACTGCTGAAGGAAGCTTGCAACGACCTTGGGCATCCACCCCGTGGCCAGGGCAGGAATGACACCGACCACGAGGCGGCCATGCTTCAGTTCGTGCAGTTCGCGCCCGATTCCGGAAAGGATCTCCAGTCCTATGAAGCTGCGCACGACCTCCTTGTAGAAGGTGCGCGCCTCGAAGGTCGGCATCAGGCCGCTCTGGGTTCGTTCGAACAGCTTCAGGCCCATTTCACCTTCGAGAGTCCTCAGAGCCTTGCTGACCGCAGGCTGGGATACCCGCAGCGCCTTGGCGGCTTCAGTGATCGTTCCGCGCTCCATGATCGCCTTGAAGAACTCCACTTGGCGGTAGGTCAAGCGCACGAATAACCTCCGGTTATGAGGGTCGCAACTTTATGAATTTGACGCAGAAGGAATGCCACGTAAGCTGATTCCTGTCAAAAACAGACCCGCGCGCTCAACTTTATATAATAGCGGGCTTCCAGAGCTGTTAAAGCAGAGATAATTCATCATCTCTGCTCTTAGTCCCGACTGTAGTCGAAAATAAGGGAGAGCATGATGCGCAGATCAATTCTGCTTAATACCTTGGCAGCAAGCCTGACGTTGTTTGTGTCAACCGCCGCTATCGTTCAAGCTGCGCCATCTGGTGTCTTGAAGATTGCCGTCGGCGCCGATCCGGAAACATTCGACCCGCACTTCAATGATCTTCCGACTGGCAACACCGTTGATCTACATGTTCTTGAGGGGCTCTTCCGCCTCGACGCTGAAAACAACGTGATCAAGGAGCTTGCGACGGATTACAGCTATTCGGATGACGGCAAGGTCTTCACCGTCAAGATCGAGAAAGGCCGGAAATTCAGCAACGGGGATCCGCTGAACGCGCAAGCGGTCGCTGCTTCGTTTACCCGGCTGCTGGATCCAAAGGTCGCCTCGATCTACCGCGGCCTGTATTCCTCGATCCAGCGTGTAACGGCCGTGGACGACGAAACCGTCCAGTTCCACATGGCGGAGCCCAATGGCCATATCCTGCTCTTGCTGGCATCGACAGCGGCCACGATCGTCGACGTTCCAGCGATCGAGAAAATGGGACCCGCACACAGCCGCAAGCCTGTTGGCAGCGGACCCTACATGGTGGAGAGCTTCGTTGGCGGGGAACGCTATCGCCTTGTTCCCAACCCGGGCTATCAAGGCAAGTTCCCGGCTAAGCTGCAGGCCATCGAGTTCGTCGTCGTTCCCGAGGACGGATCGCGCATGGCGCTCATCGAAACGGGAGAGGTCGACATCGTCGAGCGTGTGCCGCCAGAATCGGTCGCCGCGATCGATGCGCTCGACAAAGCGTCCGTCATGAAGCCCCCGAGCATGTTCTCAATCAACATGGAGATTGTGCTCCGCGGCCCGATGGAGAACCCGAAGGTCCGCGAGGCGCTCAACCTGGCCGTGGACCGGAAAGGCATGGTGGAAGGGATCCTCGGCGGCCTCGGCACCCCTTCCGTCACAATGCCAGGGCCTGGCACCCAGAACGAACTCCGCACCACGTTCGATCCGATTCCCTATGATCCCCAGCGGGCCAAAGCCCTCCTGCAGGAAGCAGGATACGGCCCCGGTCAGCTCAGCATCACCATGGTCTGCCCCAATGGTCGCTACATCAAGGATGCTATGGTCTGCCAAGCCCTACAGGGTTCGTTCCAGGCGATCGGCGTCAACGCCCAGGCTAAGGTCGTCGACCGCGGAACCTGGAGCGAGATCATCAGCCGCAAGCCGGACAAGCGCGAAGACAATATGGGCATGGTCGGCCGCGCGACCGCCGGGATGGACTATACCTTGTACCGCCTGTTCCGGACAGGCGTTGGCGCCAATACGACCGGGTACTCGAGCCCGAAGGTGGACAAGCTGCTGACTGAAGGCCGTGCAGCCACCGACTTGAGGCAGCAGAAGGAGATCTATGCCGAGATCCAGAAGCAGATCTGGGGGGATCGTCCCTTCGTGTTCCTCTGGTACCAGACCCAGGCGATTGGGGTTTCCGACCGAGTGAAGGGGTTTCAGGTTCAGCCCAACGAGACGATGCAGTTCGACAAGGTCTCGCTGCAGTAACGCCCCTCAAGGTGGGAGCCGGATCCATGTTCATCTTCAAGCGTTTGATAGCGGCTGTTCCAACACTTGTGATCGTCTCGCTCTTGGTGTTCTGGTTCGTCGATCTGATCCCGGGCGATCCTGCGCGCATTCAGGCGGGTCCCATGGCCACGCCTGAAGAGGTGGAGGTCATCCGCGAACGCATGGGGCTGAACCTGCCGGCTCCTACCCGTTACGCCCAGTTCCTGGAAGGCATCGTCAACCCCGAGGTTGCCGTGTCTCTGCGAACCGGGCGCCCCATCTCGGTCGAGATCGGCGAACGGCTTCCTAATACGCTGATCATCGCCATCGGCGGCCTCATCGTCGGCGTCCTGCTCGGAACCCTGGCCGGAATCGCCTCCGCGCTCAACCAAGGCACTTGGACGGATACGCTGATCACCGCGATCACCCTCGCCGGGATATCCATGCCGATCTACTGGCTCGGTTTGCTGTGCATCTGGCTATTCGCTGTCTATCTCGGCTGGCTGCCGGCGGCCGGCGCCCAGACCTGGGCGCACTTCATTCTTCCGATCATGGTCGTGGCGACGCGCCCTGCCGCCATGTTCAGTCGCCTTGTGACAGCCAGTTTGCTCGAAGTCGTCAGCAAGGATTATCTCGATACCGCCCGGTCAAAAGGATTGAGTGAGGTTCAGGTGCTGGTCCGCCATGCCTTGAGGAATTCTCTTGTCGCATCGGTTTCGGTGGCGGGTGTCCAGTTCGGCGCCATGCTCGGCGGCTCCGTCATCACCGAAACCGTGTTCGGCATTCCGGGTGTCGGCCGTATGCTCGTCGACGCGGTTACGCGCGCCGACTACCCCGTCATCCAGTATGCGATCCTGATGTTCGCGTTCTTCTTCGTATTGATCAATCTCCTGACCGACATCGCCACACAATGGCTTGATCCGCGCACCCGACAAAGTGCCGGCGCAGCTTAGGGGAGCGACGATGTCATCCATGGCTGAACCTGGGCCTGCCGTCATGAGCCCCTCTCAATCTAAAGCCAAGCGCAGACGCGGCCTGGGCCCGCTTGCCGCACTCGTCAGGCAGCCCAAGGGCCTTGTCGGTCTGGTGATCGTCGGAATGTGCGCGATTCTAGCGGTTGCCGGCCCCTGGATGGCGCCGCTTGATCCCTATGCCCAGAACTTTGCTCAGACGCTGAAGGGCCCGTCGGCGGTGCATTGGTTCGGCACCGACCAGCTGGGGCGGGACGTGTTCAGCCGCGTGCTCACAGGGGCCAGGACCTCTCTCGGCATCGGCATCGGAGGTGTCCTCTTCGCGTTCCTGGTCGGCGTGCCGCTCGGCATGATCGCCGCCTATCGCGGCGGCCGACTCGATTTCCTGCTGATGCGCGGCATCGACATCATGCTCAGCTTCCCCGACATCATACTGGCGCTGGCCATCGTGGCCATTCTGGGCCCCAACACGCAGAACGTCATTCTGGCCGTCGGCATCGTCTCGGTCCCGGTTTTCGCCCGCACGTCCCGGGCCGTCACGCAGAGCACACTGGCCGAGCCCTATGTCGAGGGCAGCATCTCTCTCGGGTGCTCGCCCTTGCGGGTCATGGCCCGGCATGTGCTGCCCAACATCGCGGGCATCCTCCTGACCCTTGCGAGCCTCCTGTTCGCCACGACCCTCCTGGCGGCATCCGGGCTCTCGTTTCTCGGGCTGGGAACGCAGCCGCCGGAACCGGAATGGGGGACCATGCTGGGCGAGAGCCGATCCTACCTGCGCTCGCATCCGCATCTCGCCACGTTCCCCGGTCTCTGTCTCGCCCTCTCGGCGCTCGGCTTCAACCTTCTCGGGGAGGCTCTGCGCGCCGTCTACGACCCTACGGCGAGTCCCAGCAGGTCGAAGATCGGCTCGATCTTCTCCGACCTGATCGGCAACGCGAGGCCAGCCCGCCGCGACGCGGTTCAGGACCGGACCGGTGCTGCCCAGGGCCACAAGCCCATCGAAACGAAGGACCTTCGCGTCGCCTTCTTCCCGTCGACGAACCCGATCGAGGCTGTCCGGGGCATCAGTCTTGCCGTCGAGAAGGGACGCACCCTCGCCATCGTGGGCGAGTCCGGATCCGGCAAGAGCACGTTTCTGCGGGCCGTGGCAACGCTCCTGCCGCGCCAGGCCGGCATCACCGCCGGCAGCGCCTCCATCTCCGGGGTCGAGCTTCGTGGCCTCTCCTCGAAAGAGCTGCAGGAGCTGCGCCGCAAGAAGATCGGGGTGGTCTTTCAGGATGCGGCGAGCGCGCTGAACCCAGTCCTGACGATCGGCCAGCAGCTCGAGGAGGCGATCCGGCACGGCACCTCGCTGTCCTCTGCCGAGGCACGTTCCCGTGCCATCACCCTGCTCCAGGATGTCAAGATCTCCGATCCCGAGCGCCGCCTCGACATGTATCCGCATCAGTTCTCCGGCGGCATGAAGCAGCGCATGGTCATCGCCATGGCGCTTGCCCAGGATCCCGACGTGCTGCTGGCCGACGAGCCAACCAGCGCCCTTGACGTCACCGTCCAGCAGCAAATCCTTGTCCTTCTGCGCGAGCTGCAGCACAGGCGTGGCATGACGATGCTACTCGTGACGCACGACCTCGGGCTGGTCGCCCGCTACGCGGACGACGTCGGGGTGATGTATGCGGGAGAACTGGTCGAGTTCGGCACGGTCGACGAGGTCCTGACGTCGCCGACGCATCCCTACACCCTTGCCTTGAAGCGGTCTTCGCCGGGGGGCGCCGGGCAGGGCGCGCGCGAACGCCTGCAGGCGATCTCGGGAGAGCCGCCTTCCGTAGGACGGGCCCCCGCAGGATGCCCGTTCGAGCCGCGCTGCCAACTCTCGCGTGACCACAATCTCTGCCGCAGTCAGAAACCTGCGCGTCGCGTCGTCCTGCGGAGGGAAGTCGCCTGCCATTTCGCAGAGGAGTTAGCCGATGCACCCGAAGCCCGCTAGGTCCGAGCTCCCTGACGAGGTCATCGTCGCGCAGGACATGTGCAAGCACTTTCCTGTTACAAGGGGCCTGTTCTCCCGCAACGCCGGCAAGCCAATCCGGGCCGTGGATGGTGTCAGCTTTCGCGTCCCGCGTGGCAGCTGCTTCGCCGTGGTCGGGGAATCCGGCTGCGGGAAGAGCACGCTCGCCCGACTCATTGTCGGACTGCTCCGTGCGACGGCTGGGGACGTGACGATCGACGGACAATCCCTCTGTGCCTGCAGCCAGGCTGGCCTGCGCACCTTGCGCAAGAGGGTGCAACTGGTCCTGCAGGACCCGCTCGCCTCTCTGGATCCCCGGATGCGCATCCGCGCGGTGCTCGAAGAGGCGCTCCAGGTTCATGACATCGGCACCAACCGAAGCGAGCGCCAAAGCCGGATGGAGACCGTGATCTGTCAGGTCGGTCTCAGCCTCGACCATCTCGAGCGCTATCCCAATGAACTGTCCGGTGGGCAGAGGCAAAGGGCGGCAATCGCTCGTGCGATCATTTGCGAGCCAGAGATCCTCGTGCTGGACGAGCCCGTAAGCGCGCTCGACGTGTCGGTTCAGGCGCAGATCATCAACCTGCTCATGGACCTCCAAGAGCAGCTCGGCCTGACCTATGTGGTGATCACCCATGACCTCGCGCTTGTCGGGCATATGGCGGACGCGGTCGCCGTGATGTATCTGGGTCGATTCGTTGAGATTGGATCGGCGGCGGCCGTTTCGTCGCGGCCGCGTCACCCTTACACCCAGAGTCTGCTCTCGGTGGTCGCAACGACGGATCCGCGGATCGAGAAGACCCGGGACGTGGTCGTTCTCGAAGGTATGGTGCCGAGCCCCTCCTCGATCCCGACGGGCTGCTCCTTCCACACCCGCTGTCCGCTCGCCCGCCGGATTGGCGACTCGGCAGGTGTTGATTCCGTTGAGACAGCCTACGGACGCCTTCCCTCTCGGTGCGTGACGGACATGCCGCTCGAGCAGGTTATCCCGGACGGGGGTACGCTCGTGACCTGCCATTTCGCGGGCGATTTCTGCTCCTGAAACGCGAACCCATCCCCGATGCTATTCAAAAGGAGAACATTATGACGAGTGGAGAAACGTCAGCCGATATCGTGATTGTCGGCGGAGGAATTTACGGCACGAGCCTCGCCTACGAACTGGCCAGCCGCGGCTACGGCGTCACCCTGCTGGAAGCCGACGAGATCGGCTCTGGCGCGTCGGGTGGCCCCGGAGAGCGTGGCGTGCGCGCCAACGGTCGCGACATCAGGGAATTGCCCGTCATCTCGTTGTCTTTGGAGCGCTGGCAGAAGTTCCAGGCCGAGATAGAGGGTGGCGTCGGCTACCGCCGCGTCGGCGGGCTTCAGGTCTACGATGTGCCCTATGGGCACCGCGAGCACGAGATCCGTGGCCGCATGGAAGCTCAGGCGGCCATCCAGTCGCAATTGGGAAGCCCGACCAGCGTTCTGTCGCGGGATGAGGTTCTCGAAAAGGAACCTGAAATGACGCGCAGCATCATTGGCGGCCTCTACAGCCCCAATGACGGGGTCGGAGATCACACTTTCGCAACCCGCCAGTTCGGCGCAGCGGCCGAACGCGCCGGCGCCACGATTCGGCAAAATGCAAGGGTGGTCGAGATCATCAAGCAGGGTCCGGTCGCGAAGGCCGTCCGGCTCGAGAACGGAGAAATGATCACCGTTGGCAGCAAGCTGTTTCTGTTGTGCAACGCCGGCGTGCCGAAGCTGCTGGCGCCGATTCTCAACCATCACGAGCTGCCGCATGTCTGGAACTTGATGCCGCAGATGATGTACGTATCGAACCCCGAGAATAAGAAGGTCAGTTATCTGCTGTCCCATGCGCATCGCCGACTCGCGATCAAGCAGCTGCCGGACGGCACGATGATGCTGTCGGGCGGGGTCAGCGTCACGCATGAGAACGGCAGGGTGTCGCAGGGCTCGCTCAGCTCGACGGCTATCAATCTGACGGATGCGATCTCGACCCTGCCCTTCCTCGACCGCTCGGAGTTCCTGAAGGTCGATGCGACCCGAGTCGAGACCGTCGCTCTCGACGCCATTCCGGTGATCGGACAACCTGAGGCGGCCGGGAACATCTACTTTGGTTATGCATGGTCCGGCCATGGCTTTGCCATATCACTCGGATTCACCAAGCTCTTCGCGGACTGGATCGAGACTGACCGAAAGCCACTCGAGCTCGAGCCGTTTTCACCGGCCCGGTTCACCCTGCCTTCGGCGGCGAGGTCCGCCGAAACCGGACCTATGGCGCTTTCCGCGTGAAGCCCGCTCGCCTGGACTACGCCGATGTGGTCCGGGCAACTCTTCTTGACGAGCAGTACCTGCTTGCCCTCTCAATTGAACGGTAAAATGAATATGAACAGACAACTCGATCTCGACGCCAGAGGAAAGACCGTCTTCGATCTGCGGACCATCCTGGAGACGAGTGACGGGCTTGCCGAAGACGTGCTCGTCAGCATCATCAACGGTCCGGGACCTAGCGTGATCCTCTGCGGGGGCATCCACGGCGACGAGTACGAGCCCCAGATCGTGCTGCGACGACTCATCGACGAACTCTCACCCTCCGATGTTAACGGTCGGCTCGTGATCATCCCGACATTAAACTTTCCTGCGTCGCAGAAGGGCAGCAGACTATCGCCTCTGGACGGACACAACATGAACCGTGTCTTCCCGGGCAAGCCGGATGGAACCCCCACCGAGAGACTTGCGGCTTTCTTGTACAGCGAGGTCTTTCCTTCCTTCGACCTGCTCGTAGATGTCCATTCGGGTGGCGGCGACTATAGGGTCGTACCGATGATCWTCGGCTTTTCGGCACCCGGCTGTCAGGTGAGCAACGGTGACTTGGAGAAGGTCATGGAAGGCTGGGGCTACCGCTTCATCCAGTATGTGGATGGCATCGCCTCGACATCGGCAGGCTCATCGCCCACGGCCGGCGTCGCCTCGGTTGAAATCGAAGGCGGCTCGGGCGGCGCCATCACTGGGAGCGACGTGGACATCATGTATGCGGGCATCGTCCGCGGCCTCAGAAACTACGGCGTCCTCAACGGTCCGAAGGAGGAAGCCTCCGCGGACGTCATCCGCGTCGACGTCACCGAAGCCGACCAGTACGCTGCTCCTGCTAACGGCATCGTGGAACATCAGGTCGAACTGGGCGCAGCCGTCCAAGAAGGGCAGGTCGTTGCATTGCTGCATCCGGCCTCCGGTGCAGAGAGCGAACCGATCGAGATCGTTGCACCAAGGACAGGATACATCCTGCGCCAGAGAGCACATGCATTCGTCCGCAGAGGTGAATTGATCGGCAATACGGGCACGGCTAGGAAGCAATAGTCCTCTCCGCAGAAGTTCCGGCCGGTCCTCTGAAGGCGCTTGTGCAAAAACTGCACAGGCTGCTGCGCTCTTGGGGAGCCCGCAAGGGGCATCGTCAACTTAAAAAGCTGAGATGAGGCCCGCCCACTCTGGACCATCGGATCAGCAAGCCGCCGCAACGCTGGTGACATCGGCCCAGGTCGTGAAGGCCTGGGCCCGAGCCTTTCGATGATCAGCGGCGTTGGTGTTAGACAGGATGTGTCGCAAACCTATCGGTAACGCAGTTCGATTTATGCCTTCGGGTCGCTCTGGAGGGCTCCGTTGCATTAACCTTGGCGGTGTAACGGGGGCGGCTATCTAAGGAGCCGTTCTGTTGTCCCTGTTCAAGCAGCGCCGCTTTCCTGTCGAGATCATCCTGCTGTGCGTCTGACTTGACCGGGGTTTTGGACCAGGCGCATTGAGAGCCTACTGCATGATTGCGGGTATGGGTCGTTGCTGTACGACTACCTCCATCGTCATGGGTGCGGGCGGCCGGTAGCCCAAGGATGAGTGAGGCCGCACGCGGTTATAGTGATCCCGCCAGGCGCCGATGACGACGTGAGCCTCTTTCAGGCTGGAGAAGATCTCCAGCTTCAGGCACTCGTCCCTGAGCTTGCCGTTGAAGCTCTCACAGTACCCGTTCTCTCCGAGGCAAGCGCGATGATGGCTTGGGTGAGCGCATCCTCGTCAGCCCGGAGGGTGGGCACATAGCGTTGCGTCCCTCGGGGCTGGCTGACGATGCGGCAGGCGTGGCGCTCCGAGAGGCCGTACTTCTCCCGGATGCGGATCACGGCCTGCCGGCGCCGCTCGGGGCCTACAAGTTTCCCGAGGCGACATCCTTGAGGATTTGCTTCTCTAGGGAAAGATCAGCGACAAGGCGGCGCAAGCGGGCGTTCTCCCGCTCCAGATCCTTCAGGCGCCGGGCCTGCTCGATCTGCAAGCCTCCGTACTCCTTGCGCCCGCGAAAGGAGCTCTGTTCGGAGATGGCGGCATCCTTGCAGGTGAGTGCGATGCTCTTGCCGTGCGCGAGCTGCACCTCAATCTGGCGCAGCTTGGCGATGATCTGCTCTGAACTGAACCTCTTCTTCGGCATCTTGAGCTCCTTGGTTCCAGGTCAATTCTCTCAATCAACCTGGTCCAATTCCACCCAGTCAGATCACCAGCCGCAGACTTGCCATTATTGCTCCACTCCGTCTATTCCGCTCTGGCGAGGACTGCTCAAGGGCAGGCCCAGGAGCCACAGGTCGAGTTGACGCCCGCGGTTCCGGTCAAGAAATCCCTGACGCCTAATGCGATCATCTGTCTAGAGGATGGGAAGACGTTCAAGTCGCTCAAGCGCCATCTGCGGACCGCCTACGACATGACATCCGAGCAGTACCGCGCCAAGTGGAACCTACCAGTAGATTACCCGATGGTCGCTCCGAACTATGTTAAGGCCCGTTCTGAGCTTGCTAAGACTATGGGCTTGGGCCAGCAGCGCAAAAAGAGCAAGGCTCCCGTGGAGGCTGCTGCAAATGATGCTGCTCCTGCCAAGCCTAAGCGGGCCGCCGCTAAGACGGCTGCGCCACCGGACGAAATGACGGCACCGGCCAAGGGCAGACGTACGAAAAGGTAAGCTAATTCGTCCAATCACTGTGGGAATCGGCCATAGCCGTTCAGATAAATGTCAAACCCGGTGCTTGGCGGCACCGGGTTTCCTTTGACGCTCTTCCACGCCCTGCACGGTGACCTTCGAAATGCCGGGCTTTCTGGCACAAGAGCCGATGCGCTATTTTGCTGGAACAGGCTCTTTTGCTGGTGTGGATGCTGCTTTCTGAGCCGCTGCGTCAGCCTCGTGCCTCAACTTATCGACAGCCTCCGTGCGCTTGGCCTCAACCTCCCTCTGGCGCTCAACCTCAGTCTTTATTCCTTCCTCGGATCCATACGATCTACGATAGTGGCACATGTATCCTCCGTCTTTCGATTAGCTGCCCCCATGATCGGCAAAGCTTATCTCGAATGGCCCTCCCAGAGCTAAGGTCGTAGTTGGCTAACAGTTGCAGCGTGGCGGGAAAGAAAAGGCGCGACCGGTGTCGGGCCCTTAGCACCCGCAGCCTGTCTGAGGGTGACAGGAAGGCAGCGCCCCCACTCCCATCCTTTTCCAGGATAGGCTGGAGAACGCAGCAGCCGAGGTGCCGTTCCGGTACTGGTGAAAGTCCACGCGCTCAGTGCTTGGAGCCACTGTCAGACTCAATCACTTCGCTGATGGTCCACTCGCTAGGAACGGCACAAGGAAATCCCAGTCAGCCTGACCCACCGAACGAGGCTTCGTCTTTGACGGTACTCGTCGGATGCCACTAATGATGCGAGAGAGCATCAAGCGGGATGGTCTGCACCGCCTCACCCGAGGCATCGACAATCTCCAGCCACCATCCTCGCCGCTCATCCGGATCGGATGAATCTTGGGCGCGAAGCTCTTCGACAGCCTCCATAGCGGAGATAACAGCCGCCTGAATACTGGAAGCCTCGACACCCTCCCGTCGCGGATCATGACATCGCCATTGGTGAGATTGAAGTAGTAGCGCGCTGGCGCCGAGACGCTGGACGCGGATGCGTTTGAAGGACTGCCCAAGGCATCAAATTCAGATGAACCTTCAGCAGACTCCTCCTTGCCATCTGTCACTACGGTCACGATTGAGGTGCCCTACTGAATTGCTGGAGAGGAGAGGTTTTCAAGGTCCACCCAGCCGGTGCAGGACGGGATTTCAGGTTCGAGATAGGCACGCCCCCCATCGACCTTCTTAATGCGACACGGATACATCCTCTTGTCTCCCGGAGGCCGGTACAGGACCAAGCTCCCAGCAGAGACAGCATCACCCGTGATAAGCTCAAGAGTGGCTTTGGGATTAGATCTACGTTCCTCACCCTCGACGGGATCGGGAGAGGTGACCTGCTTGGCTGCTCGTACACGTTCAAAGGCCGCAAGGGCCAAGCGAGCCCGGTCGCGGTAGCGATCCATGACCACTTTGAGCGGGCCGCGCTCCTTCCCCGGATGCCAGGAGATCCCCCCAGCCTTGGCCAGCTCCACCGCCACAGCCTCAACTTCATCGTCAGTCATGATCAACCCTCCCCATAAAGGGGTAGGGTCGATGTCCCGCACTGCAATGCAAAAGGAATCGGGGCATACAATTTTCCTACTCTTTTGCCTGTTGAATGAAATTCTCGGCATAGAAGTGCCACTTGCGATATTGAGCAAACGCATCGAGGCAAAAACAAAACCCCGCTCGGCTTCAGCCACCGAGTGGGGTCTACTGCCTCGCTAGCCTCATTCAGGAGAGGGTAGTAAGGCGCTCCATGAAGGCCCGCAAGGAGGCCTCGGCCATGTCGAGGTCATTGACGTGCACCCCCACAGATTTGCCCGCAGGTCGTGCACGCGCATGAAGCAGGCCAGGGCGGCAACACCTGCCAAAGTGCTTGGGGCTGCCTTCCTCATGATGTCGGCCAGAGGGTCGATGACATGCTCCATCAGGTCGGCTTGCTTTCGCTGAAGCAGGGTGACGTCGTGCTTATTGAACGCGGTAAAGTAATCTTCCACCCGATTGGCGTTGGACTCTTGGCGTTCCTCATCGCTCATGGCCTCAATGGTGAAGCGATTCGGCAGCGGGGCAGGTCTGCCAGTGCGGCATCACACATGACAAAGATGACGTAGCGTATCTGCACGACTGGGATCTCATGTTCTGGCAGTTTTTGTTGAAAAACTCCCGGACACTCCTGCGTCTATCTATTACTAGGGTCAGTGTGCCAGATCAGGCCCAGTATCCTGTATGTCGGTCACGCGGAAAACGACACTTGCGGAGTTTTTTCAACAAAATCGGCACAGGATTGGCCTTCGGGCGGCTGAGTTCTCGATCCTCTGCTCCGGCGTGTGGCTCATGCCCAGGCTGATCTACTTGTGATCCGTCTCTTACAGCCGGCTTAGGTCTCGCTGAGACTGGATTGCCTGCTCTGATAGGCACCCTTATTCGCTACGCCCGTGCACCCGCTCAGATCGTGATCCGTGAACCCACCTCGACCGCGCGGTCCTCCGGGATGCAGAACTGGTCCGTGATGTCGCTGGCCGAAYGGGCCAGCGGGATGAAGATGTAATCCTGCCGGAGCGGCAGTCCCGCCTGCGCTGAGGCTTGCAAGGCCCGCCGCGACAGGAAGAACGATGCATTGTCGAGATTGAACCCAGCCGCCCGGAGTGCCTTCGGGAGATTGGGCTCTCCATGAAGCCAAACCGCACCGTCACCCGCGAGAAGCGGTCCGAGAGTTTCTCCACGGTGACACGGCCCTCGTCTGGACGACGCGGGATCTCCTCGGTGACTACGGTCAGGATGATGTTGTGCTCATGCAGCACCTTATTGTGCTTCATGTTGTGCAACAGGGCCGCCGGCACGTCCTGGGCGTTGCCGGTCGGGAAGATAGCCGTGCCCGACACCTGCGGCACCGAGCTGCTCTCGGCCATGCGCATGAACTCGGACAGAGGCGAGCGGCCACGGTGCGAGATCTCGGCCAGCAGGCGCGTGCCCTTGCGCCAGGTCCGCATCAGGATGAACAGCCCCGTGCCGACCAGCAGCGGAAACCAGCCGCCGTGCGGGATCTTGAGGGCGTTGGCGCCCAGGAACACGAGCTCGATGACAAGGAACGGCACGATCACCAGCGCGGCCACGGCCGGCGACCAGCGCCAGAACTTCCACGCTACGATGAACAGCAGGCTTGAGGTGATGACCATGTCGCCGGTCACGGCCAGGCCATAGGCTGCCGCCAAGGCGCTCGATGACTCGAACAGGACGACGATCAGGATTACCGCCACGAGCAGGAGCCAGTTAATGGTGGGAACGTAGATCTGCCCCTTCTCGGTCTCCGACGTGCGCATCACCCGGAAGCGGGGCAGCACGCCCAGATGCGTCGCCTGCTCGGAGATTGAAAAGGCCCCGTAATCACCACCTGCTGGCGACTGTGGCGAGGATCACCATCGGCAGCAGGGCCCAGGACGGGTGGAGCAGGAAGAACGGGTTCTCCAGCCCCTCAGGATGCGCCAGCAGCATGGCGCCTTGCCCGAGATAGTTGAGGGCCAGCGCCGGCAGGACGAGGCCGAGACAAGCGGTGCGGATCGGCGCACGGCCGAAGTGGCCCATGTCGGTATAGAGCGCCTCGGCGCCGGTCACCGACAGGAACACGGCGCCCAACGCGAGCAGCCCGGCGGTGCCGTGGTTAAGGAGAAAGCTGAGACCGTGGGGTGGGTTAATGGCAGCGAGGATGCTGAGGTCATCCCGGATGTGCATCAGGCCGCCCACGGCCATGACCAGGAACCAGAAAGCGGTGATCGGTCCGAAGAACGAGGCCACGCTCTCGGTGCCCAACCGTTGAATAGCGAAGAGGGTGACCAGGATCACGAGGCTGAGCGGCACCACGTAAGGGTCGAAGGCAGGCGTCACCAGCTTGAGACCCTCAACGGCGGAGAGGACGGAAATGGCGGGCGTGATGATGGTGTCGCCGTAGAACAGCGACGCGCCAACCATACCGAGGATAATGGTGGCCCCGGTGCTGTGGCCGAGGGCGCGCTGGGCCAAGGTCACCAGCGAAAGAATGCCGCCCTCGCCGTTGTTGTCGGCCCGCAGCACGATGACCACGTACTTGAGAGTGACGATGATGATCAGCGTCCACAGGATCAGGGAGACCACGCCGAGCGCCATCTCGCGGGTGAGAGCGTCCGGGCCGGCATGTCCCGTCGCGGCGGCAAGGCTCTCCTTGAGGGCGTAGAGTGGGCTGGTGCCGATGTCGCCGTACACCCCCCGGATGTGCCAAGCGTCAGGGCCTAGCAGGAGGTCGGTACTGCGTGCCCGTAGTCCGGTGAACCTGCGGCTGCGCTCCCGCTGACGCCTATTGCGGCCATGGACTGCCTCCCTCTCGTTTGCGATCTGGGGAGTGGCCTCCCCTTAGCCCCAACATGACCGTGCGGTGTAGGATTTCACCTTTGGCGGGACATGGCCGCGGTTCTCCCAGCGGTGGCACTGGATGCCAAGGCTGGGCGTTGTTTCATCATGGCAAAGCGTAAGCTCGTTTCGGTCCAGCCCCAAGGTATTCCTGGCGTGGTGGCCTCAGTCGCCTACGCAGAAGGCCGGCGCGTCGCCGACATTGCCATCGAGGAGGCCGGCGACTGGTCCCACAAGCCGGGGCACGTGGTCTGGATTGGCCTGCATGAGCCCAGCCTGGATCTTCTGAAGCAGGTCCGAGCGCAGTTCGGCCTGCACGAGCTGGCCATCGAGGATGCCCTGAAGGCCCACCAACGGCCTAAGCTTGAGCAATATGGCGAGGCGCTGTTCGTCGTCGCCCGCACCGCTCAGATGGTGGGCGGGCGGATTGCCTTCGGCGAGACCCACCTGTTCGTCGGGCGCGGCTACGTGGTCTCGGTCCGCCACGGTGCTTCGACCTCGTACACGCCAGTGCGGGAGCGCTGCGAGGCGGTGCCGGCGGCATTCTCGGAGGGCGAGGATTTCATCCTCTACGCCATCCTCGACTTCATCGTCGACAACTACATGCCGGTGCTTGAGACCGTCCAAGCAGAGGTGGAGGAGATCGAGGACAGTGTTCTCGGCGCACAGCCGTCCCAGGACCAGATCGGGCGGATCTATCAGCTCCGGCGGGACCTGTTGCGCCTGCGCAATGCCGCGATTCCGCTGGTGGAGGTGTGCCGGCGCCTGGAAAAGCCCGGGCTGCCCGGGATCGATGCCGCGATGTACCCGCTGTTCCGCGATGTGTCCGATCACATCCGTCAGGTGCAGGAGGAGATCGAGTCCTTGCGCGAGGTGCTCTCGTTCGCGTTCGAGACCAGCCTGATGACGTGTCAGGCGCAGCAGACCGAGATTTCTCGCCGGCTGGCAGCCTGGGCGGCGATCCTGGCGATACCGACGGCGGTGGCGGGTATCTATGGCATGAACTTCGACGTTGAGCCCGAACTGCATTGGAAGTACGGCTATCCGTTCGTGCTCGTGGTGATCGCACTCGTGTGTGGCTGGCTGTACTGGCGCTTCCGCCAGATGCGCTGGATCTAGCCTGACATCGCCGCTGAAAATGATTGTGCTGCCACGCTGAAACCCATTGCCAGGCCGGCGGTTCACCTCCTTAACGTAAGTTAGCCCAAGGTGGTCCGAGCCGCTGCGGTGAGACATGAGACCAGTATCCAAGGAGAGTGTCGATGCTCTACGATGCCCCAGGCGATGTGCACCTGCCTCATGTCAACGACCTCCATCCGGATGTCGCCACCTTCATGATTGCACGCGTCTTCGCTGAGACCTACCGGGATGTGCTCGAAGCGCCGATCCCGGATCTACTCGTCGCCATCCTGCGCCAGATGGAAATCAGGGAGGCTGACCATGACTTCCGGCCACCCTGAGGCGCACGTCGCGCTGATCATCGAGGACGATCCCGACATCCGGGCGCTTGCCGCCGGCCTGCTGGAGGAGACGCCCCTCGACGTGGTGGAGGTCGAGAGCGCGGAAGCAGCCCTGGACTGTCTTCAGGAGCGCGGGGGTGAGGTGGCGATGATGTTCGCGGATGTGCGCCTGCCTGGAGAGATGGACGGGGTTCAGCTCGCCAAGGCCGCCTGCAAGCTCTGGCCGACGGTCAGGGTCGTGCTCACGTCGGGCGATCCCGGTGCCCAATCGGACGATCTGCCGGAGTGCGTGACCTTCATGCCCAAGCCTTGGCGCGGCCTCGATGTGCTGGTTCAGGCCGAGAAGGCCATCCATGACCCGCAGCCGCCGGTGACGTGACATGGGACAGGATGCAATCGGCGATCCACCTGTCGTCCTGCTGGTGGAGGACGAGCTGCTGGTACGGATGACCGCCGCCGATGAATTGGAGGAGGCGGGCTTCCAGGTGCTGGAGGCGGCGAATGCCGAGATCGCCCTCAAGGTGCTGGAGGCACGCTCCGACGAGGTGCAGGTGCTGTTCACGGACGTGGACATGCCGGGCTCGATGGACGGCATGGCCTTGGCAGAGCAGGTCCATCGGCGCTGGCCGCACGTGCTGCTGCTGATCTCCTCCGGGTATGCCCGGCCGCATCCGGACGAGATCCCGGACTATGGGCAGTTCATGCCCAAGCCTTACGGTGCCGCCACGCTCGTCCGGCACATCCATGACCTGATGCAAGCGTTGCGGCCTTGAACAGGCCGGGCCCATGTTTGTCGGGCGCTTGGGCCCGAGAGCCAGGCCAAGATCAAGTTATGAAGCTCGCTCCACGCGGAGCGGGCCACCCCTGGCTTTCCTGTCCTGAGCAGGGTACCTGATCTCGCCAAGAAGGTTCAGCCTTCCGACCGCCGCGGAAGAAACCGCTGCCGAAGGGACCTCCATTTCTTGATCCCCCAGAGCGTAAACCGGCCGACAGGCTCCCGCAGGAACGCCACATCATAAGCGATCAGCAGGAGCCCAAGGGGAAGCATCCAGATACCCAGGAAGGGCAGGATCGAGAAGATGCCGCCCAGCACGAGGAGCATCCCGGCCGGGATGCGGATCCAGCAGGCGTCCGGATGCCGAAGTCTTCGAAGCACACGCGCCACCTTGCCGGGCACTTCGTGTTCCAGCTGCCTGAATGCCCGTCGCAGGACAGCCTTGCCATTACCGCTTGCCATATTGTTTGAAGCGCTCACATGGGAAAGGGTTCCGGCGATGCTGAGACGTGCAACCTCGTATCGCCCTTGTGGTTGACTCGGGAAC
The DNA here is from genome assembly GCF_054049475.1 of Microvirga sp. P5_D2. NCBI lineage: Bacteria > Pseudomonadati > Pseudomonadota > Alphaproteobacteria > Hyphomicrobiales > Methylobacteriaceae > Microvirga > Microvirga sp. P5_D2. The sequence continues at coordinate 19,523 of NZ_JBFUMH010000080.1, forward strand.
CACCGCAAGGGGCTCCATCATGCTCAGCGGCATCCGAGTCCTGATTGTCGAGGATGAAGCCTTTGTCGCCGCGACGTAGTCGAACATGGTGAGAATGCCGGAGACGAGGTTGTGGGCATGGCCGAACCGTCAATGAGGCGCGCCAGCTGATCGGGATACTCACCTTCGAAGTGGCGGTGTTGGATCTCCACCTCGCCGATGGCGACGTCACGCCGGTTTTGGAGGCGCTCCACGCCCGCCGAGCCCCACCATCGTATACAGTGGTAACGAACTCCTGGGGAAGGTCAGGGCACAGCATCCTGATCTCGTGGCGCTTCGGAAGCCGGTTCTATAAGGACGGATTGAGGCCGAGATCCTCCGAGCGTGCTGAAACGGCCTAGTCCAGCATGGAACAAGGCGAAATGCCTACAGAGTGCTCATTCTGAATGATTCAGGACAAGGTCTTCCGCAAGGACAACCCCGGTCTGCCCAAGTTTCCGCAGCAACCGGGGTGCGCCTTCATTGAGACCGGCACCGTTATGGTGCGTTGCACAATGAGGACCAATGATGTTTGCCCCAGACGATAATTTGCCGTCTTCCCTTTCCACCACGAGGATCCTTCTCCCGTCTGCCAGCCATCCCGGCGCAGGTTGTTGCGAAGAGAAGGCGTGTCTCCCTGGTCCTGCAAGGGGTAGATCCTTTGGAGCCTTCACTTGGAGGTGCACGACCGCCTGCTGGAGGACGATACTAACACATTTGATGCCGTGGGCGGTGCCGGCGCAGGTGCCGTGAACAGCGTCCTGCTCGCGTCCGGATTGGCGCGGGGGCGGTCCCGAGGCGGCGAAGGAGTCTCTGGAACACTTTTGGAAGCGCGCCAGTGAGGCGGCGCCTAGAGCCCACGCCGGTCTCGCCGTCGAGGTCGCCGTCCGCCATCTCTCGCCGTACCGATTCAACCCGTTCAACCTGCATCCGCTGAAAATACTCCTCGCCAAGGAGGTCGACTTCCAGACCCTGCGGTAGCATTCAAAGCTTAAGCTGCTGATCGCAACGACGTGGGTGCGGGATGGCCGCTTGCGAATCTTCCGGGAGAAGGCGGTCAGACTTGACGTGATCCTCGCCTCGACCTGCCTGCCGGTTCTGCACCATGCGGTGTCCGTTGATGGCGAGACGTACTGGGACGGCGGCTACTCAGCCAATCCTCCCGTGCTCCCGCTCGTCTCCGCCTCGCGCGCTTCGGATACACTGGTCGTGCAGATCATGCCATCAGTTGGAGCCGGGATGCCAACCTCTGCGTCGGAGATCCGATAGCGTATCGAGCAGATCACCTTTGCGAGCTCTCTGGCTCGGGATATGGAAGCGTTGGCTGCCATGAAGCAGCTTGCCTGTCCTCCCGATCAGGGCTCCCGCTAGGCCCGCAAGCTTCAAAAGCTGCGGCTGCATCACATCGCGGCAGAAGCAGAGTATCCGACCTTGGGCAAGGCTAGCCTGCTCAACCGGGACTGGAGCTTCCTGCTGGGGCTCCGGGATGCAGGCCTTAGGGCCGCGGAGCGGTGGCTCAGCCTGGACTGGCAGTAAGCGGCGCGCTGGCACCGGCATGTCGGGAACCAAGGTCGGGTCGAGCCACTGAGCCCCACCTAATGGAGGGATCAAATGGGACTGAACACTCCCCTCTAGGCAGGGAAGGCGGTTTATCCGCACTCGTCGGCGCCACCTCTCGGTCAGCTGACTTGGTAGCATGTTACTAATGTATCGAAGAAGCGAATTAGCTCTTTAGTTACCTATGGCGTTATCAGATATTGTCCTACTGTCGTGCTTCGTCCAAGGGGCTCGGGCTCTATCGGCGCACGACAAGACCTTGGTTAGGGGTTGCGGCTCCGCTCATCTGCTCTGGATCTTCGAGCATGCCGATCTAAGATTTGAATGGATCCGCTTAGAGCAGATGGAGACGGCCATGTACGTGGTCATCCGTAAGTTCAACCACATCAGCTCCGTGGCTGAGGCACCCGCCGGGCTGAAAGCGGCATCGGCCAACTTCTCAAGTAAACTCCGGGGTTCCAGGGCTACTATGTGTTCGATGCAGGCGACGGGCTCGGCGGCTCTGTGAGTATCTTCGATAGCCAAGAGACCGCCCTTGCAGCGAGCGAGCAGGCCCTAGCCTCGATCCGAGCAAGCTTGGTGGATGTCATCGACGGAGAGCCTGAAATCACTATGGGCAAGGTCTTGGCTGTAGTTTCAGCCTGACACATCACAATCAAGGAAATCTGCCCGTGCGCCTCTTCGGCGCCTTTGAACTCGGTATTGAGCTAGGAGCCACAGACAAGCCGGTATCCATCCATGCGGCATTCTTGCGCTACACCAAAGGCGAGGATGGCTGGCTGTTCATCACGCCGGAATGCTCGTCCTATAAGGAGATCGAAGGCCAGATTAACGCCCTCCAGCACGAACTGGACGAAGTTCGAGAAAGAGCTCGCCGAGCGTTTCAGGTCACCTAAGGCCGACATCGACCACCACAGTCAGGGATTACGGTGAGGCCAAAGCTCCAGGATGGTCGGGCTACCTCTTCGGTAGGATACGAAGCCGCATCCAAGTGCAGTACAATTCCGTTGGTGCGCCTTAAATCAACAACGGGACGGTGCCAGCTTTGGGAGGAGACCGTATGAAATCCGTTCATCAGCCCGATCCCTCCCGCCAGGATACGGACGATTACGCCTACAACCTGTTCAGGAACAAGGATCTCCCTGAAATCGTCTGTGCCGTGCCGGAGGACCGCCCAGTGCCTGGATTCATAGATCCCAAGCAGTGGGAGTTTGAACAGTCCCTCCGCCCTCCAGATGCGCGCCCGCCGGGCTTCCACAAAACAGCAGCCCTGACAGGAGTACGGTTTAACGGCTTTTACCTGTTCCACGCCTTTGCTGCGGCTCCGGCTGTCAGGGCTGCTGTGGACATCATGCTGGGGAGTCTCTGACAGCTATTCCTGTCCTCATCTCGGCTTCCACAACGCGCTCAACCACGGCGGCGCTCTACAACCTCATCAGTATGGAAGGAGGCCACACATGCATCTGCTAAAGGCCTTTGAACTTGAGATCCGGTTGGGAACTCCAGACACTCCGGTCTCTGTTGCGATTGCCCTTACCCGATACTCACAGCGGGAGGACGGGCGCTTGCTCGTCACACCCCAATGCTCTTCCTTCGAGGAGTTAGAAGGCCAGATCAATGCCTTGCAAGACGAGCTGGACGAGCTCCGGGAACGAGCCCACCGAGCCTTCTAGCTGGCCTAGCAGTTAGTCTAACGCTCCTCGCACTCAGCCGCAGGCTAACTACCTTCTATGTCAGGTATGACGCTTGAGAGAGAGCACCCAATGACCCGCAAGGATCGCGTTGCGCTCTATGGCCGTGTTTGCCTTGTCGTGGTGTCTCTCGCCATGATTGGCGGAATTATTGCTGAACCCCTGATCCGGATGGTGTGGCCCCCTAGCCTGACAATCGCCCAACGGTAGCGCGCTAACCCAATCCCTTTTAGGGACTCAAGAAACTACCGGCTGCCAGTACCGTTATGGCCATGCAGACGGTCATCCAGACCCTGACCTTTCTTGCAGATGTCAAAGCCGCAGGCTTAGATGATCGTAAGCTTGCTGAGAAGGTTGCGACCATCGCCGCCAATCCGCAGATAGGGGATATCATCCCCGGCACGGGTGGGCGCGTAAGGTCCGGTTCGGAACGCAGGGGCAAGTCTGGAGCCTAAAGCATCGGACTGGAAATTCGACTCCTGGGTTTTGGCCTGGTGCGATCTGTGATTCACTTGCTGGAACGGGAGGTGGATCATGGGTCACTGCTATTCTCTCGATCTTCGGGTGCGCGTCGCCGACTTTGTCGAGGCGGGCCATTCCTGCCGGGCGGCAGGGCACTTTGCCGTCAGCGAGAGCTTCGCCATCAGGCTGGTGCGGCGAACCCGGGACACCGGCTCGCCGGCACCGGACCGCCAGGGCC
>NZ_JBFUMH010000081.1:0-22546 GCF_054049475.1 Microvirga sp. P5_D2
CGGGTGGGGCTGCATGAGCTAGGCAGCGGGTGAATATCAGATTGGTCAGAGGCCTATCTGTCCGCCATCGGGCGGGAAATTTATCTCTCCGCACTGACGCGCCGCCTATTGGAAATTTGGTACGCTCGGGAATAACGGATATCCTCTACGCGTTGATCGATAGTGAGCGTAGGGTCTTCGTATGATAGGCGCGATCGACAATTACCTTCTGGCCACCTTAAGTCCCGAAGACTATAAATGGTTGGAGCCCTACCTGGCGCAGGTTGAGCTACCCCGTGGGGCCGCTCTAGCCGAGGAAGGTGAAATTCTGCGGCATGTTTATTTCCCCGTTACTGCAATCATATCCTTGGTTTGCGAATTGAGGGATGGCCGCGTTGCCGAAATGGCTACCTTTGGTCGTGAGGCAATGGTGGGGATGCTTTTCAGCGGCATCCATGTCGAGACGCTTGGTCGGTACATGGTGCAGGTTCCAGGCACAATGTTGCGCATACGTACCGAAAAATTTCAGGCGATACTCGGTTCCCGCCCCGGCATTGAGGACATGGTCTCGCGCTACACGGAAATACTGATGGTCATGACCCTGCAGTCGGTTGCCTGCAATGCAGCCCACAGTGTCGAGTCACGCTGTTGTCGCTGGATCGTTAGTACATCGGATAGAACAGGCCGCATGGAGATCCCTCTCACCCACGAATTCCTGGCCGAGATGCTGGGCGTTCAGCGTTCGACTGTGAGCGAAACAACCCGTTCCCTTCAGCAGAAAGGGCTCATCAGCCAAGGACGGGGAACGATCAAAATTCTTGACCGTCTACGCCTCGAGGAGACCGCATGTGAGTGCTACGGCCGGTTACGGGAGAAATACCTGCAGCTTCTCCCGCTCAAACACATAAATCAGTGAGTGAGACATCACGGCAGGCCTCAGATGGATATGGACCGATGACCTGTGAAAAGGGCCGCGCCTGGTCTTTTGACCATGTGCGCGACCCACGTGTCCGTATTTTGCCCCTACGGAAGCTTGGCGTATAGCTAGCTATAACGAGGCATGCAATGAGTATGTATCCCTAGTCCAAGGGCAGCTATCCTATTGAACTGGAAAGCAGATTTTCTTCAGTACTGTCGGGTAGCCGACTGACGCCGTGCATTACGTAGGGTAAGTATCACTTAATGGTCTGTTATTTGCCCCTACGGACCTAACCTCATAGCGCCCCCATTTCCGGGGCGCTTTCTTTTGACTTCTTACTGCGTCGCCAATCTTCAAAGGTCTACCTTCCCTCAGGTGCTTCAACGTCCTAGAGATGGATGCGATATCTTGTTGCCGCCGAAGTTACTGGCAGACATCGACCCAATCGGCCCCGACGAGATCCGCCATCCGCTTCGGGTCGATGCGTAAAGCCGCATGAATGGAGCCTGCGGCGGGCACGACCTCTTCGAATGGTTTCAGTGAGATGTCGCAATAGACGGGCAACGGTGTTGCCAGACCGAACGGGCAGACACCACCTACAGGATGACCGGTTAGAGCAAGAACCTGCTCCGAATCCAGCATCGAAGCCTTGCCGCCGAAGGTGGATTTGACCTTTCGGTTGTCCAGGCGGGCAGTGCCGCTTGTCACCACGAGGAAATGACGTTCACCCACCCGCAACGACAATGTCTTGGCGATCTTCTCGGGCTCTACCCCATGCGCTTCCGCCGCTTGAGTGACGGTGGCAGTACTGGTGTGCATCTCGATGATCTCGAGATCGGGCGCATTCTGAGCTAGAAATGCGCGAACGGATTCAAGGCTCATGGCTGACAGGCTCCTTGCGGGGTGAGGCTAGCCGAACCAATACCACACGCCCGCAAGCAGTCCGATGAGAACCACGAAAAAGATCGGGAACCAAGGTGGCAGAGGTCGCTGGTGCCCATGGTAAGCCATTCAGAAGTACTCCGTAAGGAATTGCTGCTTACGGCTGCAATGGCAATTGAGCGATCTTTGTTCCTAGGCACGCCGCGAGGTTCTGCCGTCCCTAGATGACGAAGAACTCGTGGTAGTTCATGGGAAGGCCCTTCTTTATTTGAGCGAACTTCACTTGAGCGGCAGGGCCGTTTCCGTCCCGGTCGTGATAGAGCGCGCCATTCGTGGGGTCGTAGATGATCCGGTCGTYGGCATCGTGCGCCTCGCTGCCTTTCCAGAAGAACTTGGCCTGAAGCTTGAGAGGCTTGTCCGTTGTCCCTCCCCGTCCCAGCCCCTTGAACGCGGCGTTGTCGAGCCAGATCGAATCGTCTTTCACTTTATAGTCGAGGATCCTGTCGAAGTTACCTTTGCTGTGCGGTCGCGTATCGAACGCGAAGGCGTCTTTTCCAGGCCCGCCAATGAGCTTGTCGTTACCTGCGCCTCCATAGATCCGGTCATTGCCGAGCTCGCCATAAAGAATGTCGTTGCCTTGGGCGCCGAACAGCTTGTCGTCTCCGCCTGCGGCGAAGAGACGATCGTTTCCGCGAAGGCCTTCGATTGTGTCGTTGCCCCATCCGAGATGCGCATTGATGCCGCGTCCGAGCATAATGATGTCGTGACCATTGGTTCCGATCAGGTGCAGGCCATTCGCGGCAGGAGCAGCCCTCTCGCCCGAAACCTGCACCTCGACCCCATCATTGCCGCCGCCATCGTCACCGAAATAGAGGTATTTGCCGCCCGCTGTCAGGGATTGGTTCAGCAAGGCGGCCAGCCATCCGCCTTCGCCAAGCGAGATGAATTTGTCATCGTTGATACCGAGCGTCGACAGCTCAGGACTATAGGTATTGGCTCCAACGGTACCGAAGAGGTTGGGTGCCGCTCTCGATGGCGGCTCGGCTGGATCCCAGGGCTGCATGAAGCCCGGCTGGTAAACGACGCCTCCGTTGAAATCGAAAACGTTGTCTCCCACCAGCGCGGACGCGATCGTGGGATCGGCAGTGAATGCCGATGAGACCTTCAGGAAATCAAGATCGAAGCCCGAGGCTGCGCCAGAACCGCCCGAAATGACCTTGTCATCGTAGATCGAGATGGCGCCTATCGTAGCCAATCCGCTCTGCGAAAGGTCGACACGATAGATGCCCGTGTCGCCGATTGTACCGATATAGGCGGCGCTTAATTTAACGGTAGCCATGAACTGGGCCTCTTGTTTCCAGAAACTCGCCGAAGTGAGATTCTGTTATAAGGCCGAAGTCTTGCAGGCATGCTGGCTCTTCAGGACTACTCCGGCGTCAAGAATAATCATTCCGTCGTTGTGCGCTGCACGCGCTTATAAACCTTCCGACACCGCTTCCGAAGCAAGACGCGTTTGGGATGCAAGACGAATGGGAGCATTCATTGCGCCATAACCATTATAGTCGCGCCGCTCCACAATTTCGAAGAAGAAACCTCCACCGAGTGTCTTGGTGTAGACCTGAAAATACTCGGACGTTCCATCGCGATCATAAAGAATGTTTCCTGCCCGCAGCCGCTCTAGGTCATCGCTTGAGAGATCGGTCCTGACTTCGAGATCGTCGTAATAGTTTTCCGGGATCGGCAGAAGTTCGACACCATTCGTCTTCAGGTGTTCGACGGTGGCGAAGATGTCGCCGGTCGCGAGGGCGATGTGCTGGACGCCCGATCCGAAAAGCTCGGTCAGGAAACGCGACGACAAGGTGCGCTGGCTTTGCGATGCATTGAGGATGAGGCGAAGCGACCCGTCCAGGGTCTCGATGGCCTGGCTCTGCACCACGCCGCCCGGGTCGATCACGGTCTGCACCGGTGTCTTACGCACGTTGAGAAGCGAGGCGTAGAACAGAAGCCAGGTCAGCATTTCCTCGTAATGCATGGACTGGGACACGTGATCGACGGATACCAGCCCGGCGCCAGTGAAATCGCTCGCTTCCGTGGGCGCGAAGTCCACATCCCAGAGCTTGTCCAGCCCGGTCTTGTGGTCCACGAAATACAGGAGGCTTCCACCAAGCCCTCGCACAGCGGGAATATCCATCTCGCCGGGAGCGACAGGCTGCTGGAAAGGCTGGTCGAGCAATGCCAGAGCACGGTCCACGGTTTTTGGGGCATCATCGACCCGCAGCGCCAGGGCACAGACTGAGGTGCCGTGCGTGATGTTGAAGGAATGCGCGAAGCCTTCCTTATCCGCATTCACGACGATGTTGATGTCGCCCTGACGCCAATGCGTCACTGCTTTGGAGCGATGGTTGCCGGCTCTCTGAAACCCGAGCGTGCTCAAGGTCTTCTCGAACCCGACCGCGTTGCGCTCGTCGATGGCGAACTCGACGAACTCGATGCCGGAACAGACGGCCTTGGGCGGAAGAACGGGATCATCGGGAAAAGCTATTCCCGAACGCTGGCGCAATTCATCGAGCATCACGGTGAGCGAGCGCTGGCCGTCGATGGCGACGCTGCGCGCGGAGCCGGCGCGGAAGCGGTCGTTGAAGATCTCCAAAGAGAGCAAACCGTCGAAGCCTGTTGCGGCGAGCGCATCCATGAATTCGGTGATGGGCAGGTCGCCCTGCCCTGGAAAGCAGCGGTAATGCCGGCTCCAGGACAGATAATCCATATCGAGCTTCGGTGCGTCGGCCATCTGCACGAGGAATATCTTGTCCGATGGAATCGAGCGGATCGCCGACAGGTCCGTTCCTCGCGCGAGAATGTGGAAGGAATCGAGCACCAGCCCGACCGCGGGATGATTGGCCCGCCGCACGACCTCCCAGGAATCGCGGTAGTCGTGGATATGCCGCCCCCAGGAGAGCGCCTCGAAGGCCACGCGCATGCCGCGCTTGGCGGCGCGCTCACCGAGTTCATGGAAATCCGCAGCCGCCCGCTCGATTCCGCCAAGTGAGTCCGGAGAGACGTTGCTGCAGATCATCAGAAGATCGCAGCCGAGTTCCTGCATCACGTCGAACTTGCGCTCGGCTCTCGCGAACACTTTCGAGCGCTGCGGCTCCGGCATGCCCTCGAAATCGCGAAACGGCTGGAAGGTCACCGTCTCCAGACCAAGGCCTTCGATCATCCGCCGCGCATCGGCGGGCGTACCGTTGAAGGACAGGAGATCGTTCTCGAAGATCTCCACGCCCTTGAATCGCGCGGCCGCGATGGCCTCGATCTTTTCAGTCAGGGTGCCGCTCAGGCAGACGGTGGCAATGGCTTTGCGCATGCTCTTCGGTCCGTTTCCTCTGTGGTGACGGGAGCGTGGTGCCGATTGGCCCGCTCCTCTTTGTCTTAGCTGATGGTGCCCGTGGCCAAGGCATGCTCGACGCCGCCCGCCACATGGCGGGTCAGCACCTCGCAGGCGCGCGCGGCGTCGCGCTCCAAGGCGCATTTCATAAGCTCGGCGTGCTCATTGGCAGCGATGTCGCCGCGATAGCTGAGCGCGATCATCTGGTAGCGCAGATACTTGTCGAAAACCGCCGCGTGGTTGTCGATCAGCATCTTGGATCCGCAGGCGGAGATCAGCGCCTGATGAAACTGCCAGTCATAGCGCTTCCATTCCTCGGTATGGTCCCTGTCTCCTTCAGCCATCCGCTCTTCCATTCGCGCGAGGCGGTGATGAGCGGCAACGACGCGGCCCTCCCATTCCATGTCGCCTGCGCGGAACGATTGCTCCAACGCGCGACATTCGAGGAGTTGGCGAAGAGCTGCGATCTCGCGCAGGCCGGCGATGGAGACCGGCGCCACCTCGAACCCCTTCTGACCTTCGGCGGCGACGAGCCGCTCGGAATGAAGACGGTTCAGGATCTCGCGCAGGGTGCTGACGCTCGCGCCGTAATCGGCCTTCAGCCTTTCCAGCTTCAACTTCCCGCCCGGCGGCAGGCGGCCGAAAATGATGTCGGCCCTGATCTTCTGGTAGGCGCTCTCTCCCACGGTCGCGGGAGGCGCAATGACCTGTACATCGTCGTTCATGCCAGCGCCCCGCTTTCCAGCGTGTAGGCCACGCATCCGTTCACATGCTGGTCGAGTATGGCGCAGGCCTTGTCGGCATCGCGCGCCAGGGCGCAATCCAGAAGCAGCTTGTGTTCCTTCGCGGCGATCTCTCCACGAAACACCACCGCCACCATCTGATAGCGGAGGTACTGGTCGAAGACGCCGCCATAGAGATCGAGAAGGGTCTGCGAGCCGCAGGCCTCGATCAGGACTTGGTGGAATTCGCGGTCATAGCGCTTCCAGAGCTCCATCCCCTCCTGATCTCCGGCGATCATCCGGCGCTCCATGAAGGCCAGCTTGTGATGGGCGGCCACGACACGGCTTTCCCATTCCAGATCGCCCGCCGCGAAGGATAGGGGAAGCGCATAGGTTTCGAGCAGCAGCCGCATCGCCGCCACATCCTCGAACCCAGCGGGCGAGACGGGGGCCACTCGAAACCCGCGCTGGCCTTCCGCAATGACGAGCCCTTCGGACGACAGCCGGCTCAGGATTTCCCGCAAGGTGCTGACGCTCGTTCCATACTCTGCCGCCAGCCGGTCCAGGCGTAGCCGAAGCCCCGGCGTCAGGCGGCCGAAGACGATGTCGGACCTGATCCGGTCATAGGCGCGATCCGAAATGGATGCCGCCACCAGTTCGATGCTCATGGGGCCACCACCCCGCCTTGAGCCAGCATAACTCGCTCTCCAAGACCGCCCTGTCCCTTTCAGGCAGAACGCCGTTCATATGTTGAAATGCAAAATATCAGATGATTTGTATAATGCCTATTGATTTTGCGATTATCGGAGCGGATAGTGCGACGAAGACGCAGAAACAATGCGCGGCAATTCGAAGGAGAGGAAACCATGGGACTTGAGATCAATCGGCGCATTCTGATGGCTGCCGGCGCGGCTGCTCTGGCATGCGGCCTAGCCGGACCGGCAGCGGCACAGACACCGCAAAACTTGCGCTTCTCCGCCGTCTTCTCGGAGCAGGACATCCGGGCCGGGATGATGAAGCAGTTCGGCGAAGAATTGAAAGCTCAGGGCTTCAACCTTCAGCCCTATTACGGCGGCACCCTGTTCAAGCAGGGCACCGAGCTCGTCGCCATGCAGCGCGGCAATCTCGAGATGGGCAACATCGCGCCGCAGGACATTTCTAACCAGATTCCCGAATGGTCCATCGTCACTTCGGCCTATCTCTTTCGCGACGCCGACCATCTGAAGAAGGTCTTCGCCAGCGATGTCGGCCAACAGCTGAAGAAGATGGCCTCCGACAAGCTCGGCATCCACATTCTCGGACCCACCTATTTCGGCGCTCGCCATGTGGGCCTGAAGCCCAACAAGAAGATCAACAAGCCGGAAGACCTCGCCGGCATCAAGCTGCGCATGCCCGGCGGTGACGCGTGGCAGTTCCTCGGCCAGTCGCTCGGCGCGAACCCCACGCCGATGGCCTATGCGGAGGTCTATACCGGACTCCAGACGGGCGCCATCGACGGGCAGGACAACCCGCTGCCGAACGTGCAGAACATGAAGTTCTACGAAGTGATGTCGCAGATCGCGCTGACCTCGCACCTCGTCGGCTTCGACGTTCTGGCCGTGTCCAACAAGGTCTGGGACGCCATGTCGCCGGAGAAGAAGGCTGCCTTCCAGGCCGCCGCCGACAAGGCCATCGAGTGGAGCACGCAGGAGCACCTGAAGCAGGAAGCGCAGCTTGCAACCTTCTTCAAGGAAAAGGGTCTTGAGGTCTATACGCCCGACCTGAAGGCATTCCGCGAATTCGCGCAGAAGAAGTACCTGGCATCGGATCTGGCGAAGAGCTGGCCCGCAGGCATGGTCGACAAGATCAACGCGATGTAAGCGCCTAATTCCGGCCGCCGGAGCTGCATGCCCGGCGGCCGTTTTTCCATCGTCGTCCAGCGCCTTCTCAGGAAKGGAACCGCTCTCATGACCACATCATTGCGGACAATCGGCTCGTGGCTTGCCCGGCGCGCGGAAAACATCGCCGCCGTTATGCTTGCCGCGATGTTCGCGGCCTTCCTCCTGCAGATCGCCTTCCGGTATCTCCTGGGACTTCCCATCGGATGGACGCACGAGATCAGCGTCATCCTCTGGCTCTGGCTCGTCCTGTTCGGCGCGGCCTTCGTGGTCAGCGAGCGTGAGGAAATCCGCTTCGACATCATCTACGGCGCTGTCGRCCCCGGCCCTCGCCGCGTGATGGCGCTCATCAGCGCCTTCGCGGTGATCGCGCTCTATACCCTCTCGCTCCCCGCCGTCGTCGATTACGTCACCTTCATGAAGGTAGAGCGGACGAGCTATCTCAAGATCAGGTTCGACTGGCTGTTCTCGATCTACGTCGTCTTCGCCGTCGCCACCATCGTCCGCTACATCTGGATCGCCTGGCAGGCCGTGCGGGGCGTGGCGCCGGATGAATTCGACCCCACCAAAGCGAGCTCCGGCGTATGAACCTGACAAGCCCCTTCTCGATCTCGCTCGTCGCGATCACCGCCCTCGCCTTTCTCGGGCTGCCCATCGGCCATTCGATGATCGCGGGTTCGATCCTGTACCTGTTCCTGGCGGGACTCGACATGGGCACCGCCGCCGAGCAGCTGCTGAACGGCATGTATTCCAACTACGTCATCCTCTCGGTGCCGCTGTTCATCCTGGCCGCCGAGTTCATGAATATCGGCAGCATGACCGACCGCCTCATGACGTTCTGCAACGCGCTGGTCGGCCGTTTCCGCGGCGGCCTCGCCCAGGTCAACATCCTGCAAAGCATCATCTTCGCCGGCATGTCAGGCTCGGCCATTGCGGACGCCGCCGGCACAGGCCGCATGATGCAGGCCATGATGACCCGCGATGGACGATATCCGGGGAGCTATGCGGCCGCTCTCACGGCGGTGTCCTCGGTAATCGGTCCGATCATCCCGCCCTCGATCCCGATGGTGCTCTATGCCCTCGTATCGGATGCCTCCATCGGCTTTCTGTTCCTCGGCGGCGTCGTTCCAGGCTTGCTGATGGCCCTGAGCCAGATGATCATCGTCGCCATCACCGCCCGCCGCAGGAATTTCCCCGTCGAGAAGCCAGTGCCCTTGCGCAAGCTGCCGCGCATCACGTGGGAAGCCTTCCCCTCTCTCATGATGCCGGTCGTCCTGCTCGGCGGGATCTATAGCGGCGTGATGACTCCAACCGAAGCAGCCGCCGTCGCGGCGGGTTATGCGCTTCTCATCTCGGCAGGCCTTTATCGCAGCGTGAGTTGGCGTACCTTCTATCAGTCGCTCGCCATCAGCGCCCGGACGACCGCCTCCATCGGCATGCTGATTGCGGGCGCGCTCGTGTTCAACTACGTCATCACCGTCGAGAACATTCCGGAAGGCGTGAAAACGCTGCTCGCGGGATGGAACCTCTCGCCAGTCGGCTTCCTCATCTTCGTCAACGTCCTGCTGCTGCTCCTCGGCTGCGTGCTGGAAGGAACGGCGATCCTGCTGATCGTGGTGCCTGTGTTCATTCCGACCGCGCAGGCGCTCGGCATTGATCTGGTGCATTTCGGCGTCGTGGTGGTCGTCAACATCATGATCGGACTGATCACGCCGCCTTACGGGCTGCTGCTGTTCATCATGGCGAACATCTCGGGCGAGCCCCTGCGCGACATCGTGCGCGACTCCCTGCCCTTCCTGTTCGCGATGATCGTTTCTCTCGCGATCATGACCTTCGTGCCCGAAACCGTGCTCTGGCTGCCGCGCCTCTTCGGTTACCAGGGATAAGCCTGCTCCATTTTCAGAGACCCCTATCGATGAGCAAGCCGATCTACATTCTCAACGGGCCCAACCTCAACCGCCTCGGCACGCGAGAGCCTGCGATCTACGGGCATACGACGCTTGCCAAGGTCGAGGCCATGTGCCGGGCCGCAGCGCCGGGCCAGAGCATCGTATTCCGACAATCCAACCGGGAATACGAGATCATCGACTGGGTGCACGAGGCCATCGACGAAGGCAGCGGCATCATCATCAACCCTGCCGCCTTCACCTTCACGTCCATGGCGATCATGGATGCCCTGAAGATGTTTCCCGGTCCGCTAATCGAGCTGCACATCTCGAACATCCATAAGCGCGAGCCGATCTATCACAAGTCCTATGTCTCGCCGGTAGCAACGGCGGTCATCGCGGGCCTTGGCACCAACGGCTATCCAATTGCGGTTCGCGCGATGCTCGACATGATCGACCAATCGGCCGCGACGCCATGACGGGCGAGCGATTGCGAGATGGCCCCTCCGTTCTCGTCGGCCTGATCGGCGCCGGCATCCAGGCGTCACGCACGCCGCGCCTCCACGAGCGCGAGGGCGCCGAGCAGGGGCTACACTGCATCTACAAGCTGATCGACCTGGAAGCTCTCAGCCTCGATGTAGATGCCCTGCCCGATCTGCTCACCGCGGCTCAGCGCTTCGGCTTCGCCGGTCTCAACATCACCTATCCCTGCAAGCAGGCGATCATCCCGCTTCTCGATGAATTGTCGCCCGATGCGGCGGCGCTCGGAGCTGTCAACACCGTCGTGCTGAAGGATGGCCGGCGCGTGGGACACAACACGGATTGGTGGGGCTTCGCCGAAAGTTTCAAGCGCGAATTGTCGGACGCGAGGACCGGCCGCGTCGTCCAGTTCGGCGCAGGCGGCGCGGGCACGGCGGTGGCCCACGCGCTCCTCACCCTTGGCGCGGACGAACTCACGATCATCGACAAGGACGAGGCCCGTGCCGAAAGCCTTGTGGCCGCCCTTTGCGGGCGGTTCGGGCAAGGCCGCGCCGTGACCGGTGCAACCGTTGAAGACGCCATGGCCGCCGCCGACGGCATGGTCAACACCACTCCCCTCGGCATGGCGAAATATCCCGGCATGGCCGTGCCAGATGAGTTGCTTCGCCCCGATCTCTGGGTTGCCGATATCGTCTATTTCCCACTGGAGACCGAATTGCTGCGCACGGCGCGGGTGCGCGGGTGCCGCACCATGTCCGGCGGCGGCATGGCGGTCTTTCAGGCGGTGGGAGCGTTCAAGCTGTTTACGGGCTTGGAGCCGGACGCCGGGCGGATGCTCCGGCATTTCAGCGAGATGTAGTCCACCAATTGTTCAGCGCCCTGAATTAGGCCGTCACTTGCGTCGCCGGTGAATAGCCGGCCTTGTGCAGGCCCCACCATGACATGGCGAGGCAGGTGCAGGAGCGCGGTCTCGTCCAGGCGGCCGGCGGAGCGGACGAGCTTATGACGTCGCCGAACAGGCGGCACTGCTCCAGCGGCTGTCGATGGGCGTCCTCCTCGCCGAGATACCGGCAGCAGACACCGGACATTTTCTCGAGCGCGAACGCGGCATCATCGGCTTCTTCCGGCGTGGTGAAGTAGTACATGACTTGGCCGTTGCTCATGACCGACCAGAGATCTTCCCGATGTCGAACGACGTCGAAACGCTGCATGGTTCAAAAGCCCCCATTACAAGAACCAAGCTAATCCGTTCATGGCGGCGGCGCACATTCTCTGAGGGAGTACGCCGCCTGCCTGAAGGTGACCCCTTTGGGCTCCGTATCCGCCGCCTGAGCGTGATCTGCATCACGGAGTGCCGTGCGCCATCATGAGACAAGGGTGCGACGCAAGGACGCCTCCCGAGGATTCCTGCCAAGGATGTTTGCCATGACACACAACCTGCTCTCATTCATGCTCGGCACCGTCGCTCCCCTGATGATCGTCGGATGGCTTTTCGTTCACTAGAGCTGTTTTCACTCACGCAGGTACATCTCTAATTTCGATTGGGCCTACGGCGAACCGGATCCACTTTGCCGAAAAATCCTGCACCGAAATGGCAATGAAAGGAGCGCCCTTCCAACTCGCCCCGTTCGTCCACATTCATCCCAAAATCCAGCGCTTGTTAATCCTTTGTTAACCACGATACTGCGATCATCATCGTGTTGATCGTTTCCCTTCGATCAGCACTCTCTCAAGTGAATGCGGGGCGCGGATTTACCGCCTCGTTTCGCTTGAGGAGCAGAGGTGTCCATCTGTCTCGCGTTAATGCCGGTGAAGGAGCTCTGCGACGGTTGAGCCTCCTGGTTTGCGTTCCTTGAATTAGACAGAGACCTTCGGAGTTGTCTTCAACTTCCGTGCCGGGGCAACACGGCAATGGCCGCGAACACAGCAAGGCTGGGCGCGGCCTTTTTCTTGTCCGGTCCTCTTGGAAGCATTTTGAATTCCTGTGTGGTTCCGTTGCCCTATCGGCAGGTAGGGGCGAATGCTACAGGCGTAATATGCAATCAAGCAGGACGACCATGCTTCGCCTCTCCGTTTCCTCCCTCATGATCCTGGCCTGCATCGGCGCCGCCCAGGCTCAAGGTACACAATGCTATGTGCGCCTCGGGGCGAACTCGGCTCAGTATGAAGGGAAGTGCCCGAATTCGGACGTCAAATGGGAGACGTTCGAAAATCATCTCGGCGCCTTCGGGCGAAACTGCCAGGATGAATCGTGGACCTTCGACCGCGCGCGAAAGACCTATACCAATCACCGGACCAGGGTCACCCTGCCGATGACGGATTGCGCCGCGCAGAGATGAAGTCGGGACTTACTGACTGACGCAGAACTCGCCGCCCGGGCTCGCCTTGAAGTTCGAGGGGCAGGCAGGCTTGGCCCGCACCCATTCCTTGCGCGGCGCGAGGATGCAGTAGGTCCCATCCGCCGTGCTGACATATTCGGCAGGGCATGAACCCGGATTGCGGATCGAGCCCGGCACGCTGATCTGGCACAGGGCGCCATTAGCGCGGGTATTGGGCGGGCATTCATTGCCCACATATCCGTTCTGCGCCTGCGCCGGCACGACGAAGCCGGCCACGATCAAAGCAACCATCGTTATTGTGTTGCGCATCCCAAGCCCCCCCCCAGCAGCAACGCTTATCATGACGCGGCTTCCTTAACACGAGATCCACGACGCCGCATGACTGCCGAACGCATCGACCGCGCGTTAACGCAAACCTGAACTGGGCATGCCGGTTTTCGGACTCTCCTGCTAGGCTTGGCAGGTTCGTTGGCCGGATCGGATGTGCTCATGTTCGACTATCTTCTCGTCTATTACCTGCTCACGGCGGCTGCCGCGCCGCCTTCGAGCACGCAGGTCAATAATCCTGCCAACGCGGCTATCATGAACCGTACGGGTGCCGTCAGCGCCCAGGAGCGCTTCACCTCTCTCGAACAATGCCAGCGGCGGATCGAGGCCTTGCGCACGCAGGTTGCGCAGACGAGCGTCCCAAGCGAGCGGTTCGAGCTTGACTGTCACCCGGTCATGAAATCCGGCGCATCGTCTTGAGCATCGCTGCGACAACCGCAGATTCTGTCAGAAACAGCGCGGATTAACTTAGGTGAGTGCGCCAGCACGTTCCTTGAGATTCTCTGATCGCGGACAAGAGAGGAGCGTTCGAGAGCTCCTGAGAAGATGCGCAATCGCCATCGTTTCGCCGCAGCTTTGAGCCTCAATCCGCCCGGGCGCGACCAGGAACCAGGATTGTCCGAATGGATCCCGCCTCGACCCGCCGAGATTCGCCGCATCTTTCGATGACGGAGGCACAGATGCTGCAGGCATTTCATGTCGGACAGCTTGTCCGTATCACCAACCCCTCCTCCGGATACGGAGACCGCCGCATTTATTGCATCGTCTGCCAAGTCCCGCAGGCGGAAGGGCTCGAGGTCTACCGCATCAAGAACGCGGTCGGCGTTGAGCGCCTCGTGCGCGGCGAGGAGATAGAGGCGGCCGCCCTCTCGGCTCTGCCCTGACGGCCTCAAAGCCGCCTCCCTGCAATGCTTTAAGCCTGCAACATATTAGCCCATGGTATGGGTGGGCAGCGCMTTGTCGCGGGTGCAACGGCACGACAGAATACCCTCCATAAAGCTCGACAAAGAGCAGCCGGCTTAAAGCCGGCAATACGCGTGGGGCCGATCACCGCGCGACAGAGGAAACGAGGCCAAACCGCGCGCCGCAAGGCGCGTGGATCCTGGGAGGAGACGTCGGTGCCGGCGGCTGCGGATTCGCGCGACGATACGTTCCCCAAGCTGCTGGCGCGGAATGCCCGCATGCGCCCCAACCGCACGGCCTTTCGCCACAAGGATCTCGGCATCTGGCAATCGTGGACCTGGGGCGAAGTGCACGACATCGTCCGCGCCTATGCCGCGGGCCTCCAGGCTCTCGGGCTCGAGCGCGGCGGCAAGATCGCCGTCATCGGCTACAACCGGCCCTATCTCTACTGGACGATCTGCGCCGCCCAATGGATCGGGGCAATCCCGATCCCGGTCTATGCGGATTCGGTGGCCGAGGAGATGGCCTATGTGTTGAGCCACGCGGAAGTGACCCATGCGGCTGTGCAGGACCAGGAGCAGGTGGACAAGCTGCTCTCCGTCTCGGACCAGCTCCCGCAACTGGCCCAGGTTCTCTACGACGAGAAGAAGGGCCTGCGGGACTATGACCACACCCGCCTTCACTCCATTCATTCCGTTATCGAGGAAGGACGCGCGCGGTTTCAAAACGCGGCGGAAGCCGAGGCGATCGAGCGTCAGCTGCAAGGCGGTAGGGGCGCGGATCTCGCCATCATCCTCTACACCTCGGGCACGACGGGCCGCCCCAAGGGCGTGATGCTCACCTCGGATGCGGTGATCGCCGCAGCCCGCATCGGCTGCGATTTCGACAACCTCAACGACACCGACGAGATCATGGCCTATCTGCCCATCGCTTGGGTGGGCGACCATATCTTCTCCTATGCCCAGGCCTTCCTGGCGGGCCTCTGCGTGAACTGTCCTGAGAGCCCGGAGACGGTGGCGGAAGATCGCCGGGAGGTCGGCGCGACTTACGTCTTCGCCCCGCCCCGCGTGTTCGAAAGTATTCTCACGCTCACCATGGTGCGCATCGAGGATGCGAGCGCGCTGAAGCGGCGCATGTTCCATTTTTTCATTAGGCACGCCAACAAAGTCGGCGAGAAGATTCTGAACGGGGAGGCTGGCGTCAGCGCCTGGGATCGCCTGCTCTGGCAGATCGGGAACGTGCTGGTCTATGCGCCCTTGCGCAACCGCTTCGGCATGACGCGGGTGAAGGTCGGCTATACGGCGGGCGAGGCCATCGGCCCCGAGATTTTCCGCTTCTATCGCTCCATCGGCGTGAACCTGAAGCAGCTCTACGGCCAGACGGAAGCTTCCGTCTATATCACCATGCAGCCTGACGGCGAGATCCGCGCCGACACGGTGGGACGCCCTGCCCCCGAGGTCGAAATCCGCATCGCGGAAAATGGCGAGGTGCTCTATCGCTCGCCGGGCGTGTTTGTGGGCTACTACAAGGACGACGAGAAAACCGCCGAGACGAAGACGCAGGACGGCTTCGTGCATTCGGGCGATGCCGGCTTCTTCGATGCCAACGGCCACCTCAAGATCATCGACCGCGCCAAGGACGTGGGCAAGATGCGCGACGGCGCGCTGTTCCCGCCGAAATATGTCGAGAACAAGCTGAAATTCTACCCCAACATCAAGGAAGCGGTGTGCTTCGGCGACGGGCGAGACCATGTGGCCGCCTTCATCAATATCGACCTCGTGGCGGTGAGCAACTGGGCCGAGCGCAACGGCGTGACTTACGCCTCCTACCAGGAGCTTGCCGGCCATCCCCGTGTCTACGAGATGATCGAGAAGCATGTGGACGAGGTGAACCGTTCGCTTGCCGCCGAGCCTCGCATGGGCGGCGCGCAGATCAAGCGCTTCCTGATCCTGCACAAGGAACTCGACGCCGACGACGGCGAGCTGACCCGCACCCAGAAGGTGCGCCGCGGCTTTATCGCCGAGCGCTACGATCCGCTCATCCAGGCGCTCTACGATGGATCGTCCGAGGCCGACATTTCGACGGAAGTGACCTTCGAGGACGGCCGCAAGGGCGTGATCTCCGCGCGGGTAAAGATCAAGGACATGAATCCTTATCCCGTCGAGAAAACCACTCTCATCCCGGAGGCCGCCGAATGAGAGCGCCCGATCATCCCGTTCTCACGAAGGGCGATGTGCTGCTCGCCGTCGAGGACGTGTCCCTGCGCTTCGGCGGCGTGAAGGCGCTCACCGAGGTGTCCTTCGACATCCGCAAAAGCGAGATCCGCGCCATCATCGGCCCCAACGGTGCAGGCAAGACCTCGATGCTCAACTGCATCAACGGCTTCTACTACCCCACCGACGGCCGCATCACCTTCAAGGGCGTGAAGCGCCCGAAGATGCGCCCCCATGAGGCGGCGCGCGGCGGCATCGCCCGCACCTTCCAGAATGTCGCGCTGTTCAAGAGCATGTCGACGCTCGACAACATTATGGCGGGCCGCTCGATCAGGATGAAGTCCAATTTCTTCTGGCAGCTCTTCCGCCACGGCCCGGCCATGAAGGAGGAGGTCGAGCACCGGAAATTCGTGGAAGAGATCATCGACTTCCTCGAAATCCAGCACATCCGAAAAACGCCCGTGGGCCGCCTGCCCTACGGGCTCCAGAAGCGCGTGGAACTCGGGCGGGCGCTTGCCATGGAGCCGGACCTGCTGCTCCTCGACGAGCCGATGGCCGGCATGAACCTCGAAGAGAAGGAAGACATGTCGCGCTTCATCCTGGAGGTGAACCAGCAATACGGCACCACCATCGCGCTCATCGAGCACGATATGGGCGTGGTGATGGACCTCTCGGACCGCGTGGTGGTGCTGGAATACGGCCGCAAGATCGCCGACGGCACGCCGGACGAGGTCAAGCGCAACCAGCGCGTGATCGATGCCTATCTCGGCGTGGCGCATTAGGGGAAACGATGGACATTCTCTACAAAGTCTTCATCGAGCCCTTCATCTTCATGGGCGAAGCACCGGACCTGCTGGTGCAGACTCTGTGGGAAGGCCTGGTCTCGGGCGTTCTCTATGCGCTGATCGCGCTGGGCTTCGTGCTCATCTTCAAAGCCTCCGGCGTATTCAACTTCGCGCAAGGCATCATGGTCGTGTTCGCGGCCCTGATCCTCGTCGGGCTTTACGAGAAGGGCGTCCCCGCGTTCCTTGCATTGATCCTCGCAGCACTGGCCATGTTCGTCCTGGCGGTCGTGGTAGAGCGGGTCGTTCTGCGGCCTCTCGTGAACCAACCTGACATCATCCTCTTCATGGCCACCTTCGGCCTCACCTATCTCCTCATCGGTTTCGGCGAGCTCATCTTCGGCGGCAGCCCGCGCGAGATGATCACGGATGCTCTCTATCTTCCGCAAGGCACGACGGAGCTGGACATTCTCGGCGGTTCGGTGCGTATCCAGCATCTCGACATCGCCGCCGCCGTCATCGCCTCGATCATGATCGCCGTGCTTGCGGTGTTCTTCTCCAAGACCCGCATCGGGCGGGCGCTCCGCGCGGTAGCGGACAGCCACAAGGCGGCGCTTTCCGTCGGCATCTCGCTCAACCAGATCTGGGTGATCGTGTGGTTTGCCGCAGGCATGGTAGCCTTGGTCGCGGGCATCATGTGGGGCGCTCGCTCCGGCGTATCCTTCTCGCTCCAGATCATCGCCCTGAAGGCCCTGCCGGTTCTCATCCTCGGCGGCTTCACCTCCATCCCCGGCGCCATCATCGGCGGCCTCATCGTCGGCGTGGGCGAAAAACTCGGCGAGTTCTACTGGGGGCCGCTGGTGGGCGGCGGCATCGAGACCTGGCTCGCCTACGTGATCGCCCTCCTCTTCCTGCTCTACAGGCCGCAGGGCCTGTTCGGCGAGAAGATCATCGAACGGATTTAGGGAGACGCCGACGTGCTCTACCGCGAGGCAGGCCAGTTCAAGACAAACTACGTCAGCGACTCCTCGATCTTCCCGCTGCGCGAGGACAGGATCGGGCTTGGCCTGATCATCATCGCCGCCTATGCGCTGGCTTTTCTCGGCAACAGCTTCCTGCTCCAGGCGGTGATGATCCCCTTCCTGGTGTTCTCGCTCGCCTCCATCGGGCTCAACATCCTCACCGGGTATACAGGCCTGCTCTCGCTCGGCACCGGCGCGTTCATGGGTGTCGGGGCTTACGCCTGCTACAAGCTGATGACGGYGTTTCCGGGCGTGAACGTGATCGTCTGGATCTTCGTTTCCGGCTTCTTCTCGGCTGCGGTCGGCGCCCTGTTCGGGCTGCCCTCGCTTCGCATCAAAGGCTTCTATCTGGCAGTCGCCACGCTCGCCGCGCAGTTCTTCCTGCAGTGGTGCTTCATCCGCATTCCGTGGCTGGTGAACTACAACGTCTCCGGCGCGCTCGATGCGCCGCTACGCACCCTGTTCGGCGTTCCGATCATCGGCGCGACCGCTACGCCGCAGACGCGCTATCTCGTGGTGCTCACCATCGTGGTCGTGCTCACATGGCTTGCCTCCAACCTCGTCCATGGCCGCATCGGCCGCATGTGGATCGCGATCCGCGACATGGATCTGGCGGCGGAACTCATGGGCATCCGCCCGCTCCAGACCAAGCTTCTGGCTTTCGCCGTCTCGTCCTATTACTGCGGCGTCGCGGGCGCGCTCATGGTCTTCATGTGGTACGGCGGCGCGGAATACGATGTGTTCAACATCAACCAGTCCTTCTTCATCCTGTTCATGGTGATCATCGGCGGCCTGGGCAGCCTCATCGGCTCGTTCTTCGGTGCGGCGCTCATCTTCATCATGCCCATCGTTCTCGGCATCGTACTGCCAGCAGCCCTATCGCCCTTCGGCATTTCCGTGGGCGCGGACGTCATCGAGCACCTACGTTTCATGATCGTGGGTGCGCTCATCATCTTTTTCCTGATCGTCGAACCGCACGGCCTCGCGCGTCTTTGGCAGATCGGCAAGCAGAAGCTCCTGGCCTGGCCGTTCCCCTACTGACGGCAAGCCTATCAAGGAGACGGGAATTCAAACCGGCTCGCTGCCGGACAACAACGGGAGGAAACGAACCATGTCGTTTCGTAAAATGAGCCTGAAACTGGTCGCTGCGACCCTTCTCGCCGGTACTGCCCTGCCCGCCTTCGCGCAGGATTCGATCTACGTTCCCCTCTTCACCTATCGCACCGGTCCCTTCGCGGGCTCCGGCACCTTCATCGCCGACGGCATGCACGATTACCTCCAGATGCTGAACCAGCGCGACGGCGGCATCGGCGGCGTGAAGCTTGTGCTGGAGGAATGCGAAACCGGCTACGACACCAAGAAGGGTGTCGAGTGCTACGAGGCGGTGAAGGGCAAGAACCCGGTCATCGTCAATCCGTGGTCCACCGGCATCACCCTGCCGCTGATCCCGCGTGCTTCCGTCGACAAGATCCCGATCCTCTCCATGGCCTATGGCCTCTCGGCCTCGGCGCGCGGCGACATCTTCCCCTGGGTCTTCAATCCGCCGAGCACCTACTGGGATGGCCTGTCGATGATCATCAAGTATATCGGCGAGAAGGAAGGCGGACTCGACAAGCTGAAGGGCAAGAAGATCGGCTTCATCCATCTCGACGCGGCCTTCGGCAAGGAGCCGGTTCCGCTGCTCCAGGAACTGTCCAAGGATATCGGCTTCGAAGTGGCGCTTTATCCGGTTGCCGCCCAGGACATGCAGAACCAGTCCTCGCAATGGCTCTCAGCCCGCCGCGACCGGCCCGATTACATGATCATGTGGGGCTGGGGCTCCATGAACGGCGCGGCCGTGAAGGAAGCGGTTCGTTCCGGCTATCCCATGGACAAGTTCTACTCGGTCTGGTGGCCGAGCGAGGATGACGCACGCTCCGGCGGTGCAGGCGCCAAGGGCTTCAAGACCCTCAACTGGCATGCGGTGGGCGCTAACTTCCCGGCAATCCAGGACATCCAGAAGCATGTGGTGGACAAGGGTCTCTCCAAGGCCGCCAAGGACAAGGTGGGCGAGGTTCTCTACAACCGCGGCGTCTACAACTCGCTGCTGATCGCCGAGGGCATCGCCCAGGCGCAGAAGATCACGGGCAAGAAGGCCGTGACCGGTGAGGACGTGCGGCGCGGGATGGAGAACATCAAGCTCGATCCGGCGCGCCTGAAGGAGCTGGGACTTGAGGGCTTCACGGAAACTCTCACCCTGACCTGTGCCGATCACAACGGTCACCGCCCCGCCTTCATGCAGGAATGGGACGGCACGAAATGGGCGAAGATCTCCAACCCCATCGAGCCGATGACCGACCGCACGAAAGCCCAGCTCGACGCCGCCGCAAAGGACTATGCCGAGAAGAACGCCGGCTGGCCCAAGCGCACGGAAGCTTGCGACAAGGCAAGCTAAGAGCGCTTCGACAGACAGCATGCGGGAGAATTCCCGCATGCTTCCTTTCTTGAAGGGATAGGCCGAAGGAAAAGGCTATGAGCAGCGCCGTGCAAATGCAATCCGCACCCGCCGAGACCGTCCTGACGGTCAACAACATCGAGGTCGTCTACGATCACGTTATCCTCGTGCTGAAAGGCGTGTCGCTTACCGTGCCGAAAGGCGGCATCGTGGCGCTGCTCGGCGCGAACGGCGCGGGCAAGACGACCACCCTGAAAGCGATTTCCAATCTGCTCCATGCCGAGCGCGGCGAGGTGACGAAGGGCTCCATCGAGTTCAAGGGCGAGCGGGTGGACAAGCTCTCGCCAAACGAGCTGGTGCGGCGCGGTTGCATCCAGGTGCTCGAAGGTCGCCACTGCTTCGGCCACCTCACAATCGAAGAGAACCTTCTGACCGGCGCGTTCACCCGCAAGGACGGCAACGCCGCCATCAAGCGCGATCTCGAAGCGATCTACGAATATTTCCCGCGCCTGAAGCAGCGCCGCACGTCGATGGCGGGCTACACCTCTGGCGGCGAGCAGCAGATGTGCGCCATCGGCCGCGCGATGATGTCCAAGCCTTCGATGATCCTGCTCGACGAGCCTTCCATGGGCCTCGCACCGCAGATCGTGGAGGAGATCTTCGAGATCGTGCGCATTCTCAACTCGAGCGAAGGCGTGTCCTTTCTGCTTGCGGAGCAGAACACCAACATGGCGCTCAAATACGCCACCTACGGCTACATTCTTGAAACCGGCCGCGTGGTGATGGATGGTCCGGCGCAGATGCTGCGCGAGAACGAGGACGTGAAGGAGTTCTATCTCGGCGTTTCCGAGGGAGACCGAAAGTCCTTCCGTTCCGTCAAGAGTTACAAGCGGCGCAAGCGCTGGCTGGCATGAGTAATAATATTCGATAACCCCCAGGGAATGACCGGGCGAATGCTTGACCTCAGGAATTTCCTCTTCTTAGCATCCGAACGCCTGAGCCATCGATAGGCTCAGCTTTAAGATTCCAATTGGGGGCTAACCAACCATGAACTTCACTCAAGCCATCAAATCCGGCTTTTCCAAATACGTCGACTTCTCCGGTCGCGCCGCGCGCTCCGAATACTGGTTCTTCACGCTGTTCACCATTCTCGTTTCGCTTGCAACGAGCCTAGTGGACAACATCGTTCTCTCCGGCATGCCGATCCTGAACACCATCGCCACACTGGCACTCCTGCTGCCGGGCATCGCGGTCGGCGTACGCCGCCTGCACGACACGGAGCGTTCGGGCTGGTGGATGCTGCTGATCTTCATTCCGCTCGTCGGCGCCATCGTTCTCATCGTATGGTTCGCCACGCGCGGCACAATCGGTCAGAACCGCTTCGGCGCCGATCCGCTTCCGGCCCAGCCTTCGCTGACGCACGCGCAGACGACGGTCTGACCAACGCCCGGGAGGGCGCGTTCCGGTCTGCCTTCGATGCGCTGTGGATGACAACCATCTGTTGGAATTCGAGGACATCCCATGGCAGACCATTACGATTCTCTTGAGACGCGTGATCCCGCCAATCGTGAGGCGGATCTGTTTCAGCGCCTTCCGGAAATCCTTCGCAAAGCTTCAGCCGCTCCGGCCTATGCGGAGCGGCTGAAGGGCATCGACCTTGCCCGCATCACCAGCCGCGAGGCTCTTGCGGACCTGCCCGTTCTCCGCAAGTCCGAGCTTCCTTCTTTCCAGAAATTCGCACTGCCCTTCGGCGGTTTCGTTGCAGCCGCTCCGGGATCGTTCGGCCGTCTTTTCACCTCGCCCGGCCCCATCTTCGAGCCGGAGCCGGATCACAAGGACCCATGGCGGGCCGCTCGCGGCCTCCATGCCGCCGGTTTCAGATCGGGCGACATCGTTCTCAACACCTTCAGCTATCATCTGACGCCCGGCGGCTTCATCATGGATTCCGGCGCCCGTGCGCTCGGCTGCGCGGTCATTCCCGCCGGTCCCGGCAATACGGAGCAGCAGCTGGAGCTGATCGAGGCCTATCGGCCCAGCGCCTATTTGGGCACGCCGGATTTCCTGAAGATCCTGCTCGACGCCGCAGGCACTGCCGGTCGGGATGCCTCCTCCATCAAGCGCGCCCTCGTGTCCGGCGCCGCTTTTCCGAAATCCCTGCAGGAAGAGATCGCGGGCCGTGGGATCGAGGCCTATCAGGCCTATGCCACCGCCGATCTCGGCTTCATCGCCTATGAGACCTCCTCCCGCGAGGGGCTGCTGGTCAATGAGGATTTGATCGTCGAGATCGTGCGGCCCGGCACAGGCGATCCGGTGGATGAGGGCGAGGTCGGGGAAATCGTGGTGACGACCCTCGACCCGCACCGCCCCTTCATCCGTCTCGCACTGGGCGACCTCACGGC
>NZ_JBFUMH010000082.1:0-22502 GCF_054049475.1 Microvirga sp. P5_D2
CTCCCGCCGGCATGCGAGATCGTTGAGTGTCATCTGATGAAATAAAATTTATGTATTGACACGACACTCCCGCAACACCAGGATTGCCGCAAAAGAGGCCGGCATAAGGCCCGCAACAAAAAAGGAGGAATTGAATATGCTCCATGCTGCCTTTTGTCCTATCACGCTCTCGGCCATGTAATTGTCCGAAGCGATGATCAACGCGGTTACAAAAGATCCACGCATCCCTGCTGTCGAGGATTGTGTCCTTCGCTACATGCTGGAGAAGCGCGTCATTGAATGTCCCGATAAAACCTATGTGGTTTTTGGAAACGGCGAAGCATGGACCTATGCCGAAACGCTGCGCCAAACGCGCCGTGCGGCCGCCGGTCTTGAGCGCTTGGGTGTACGTCAGGACGACAAAGTTTTGCTCGCATTGCCGAATGGGCCGGACGCGCTCCGTTTCTGGTTTGCGGCGAATTACCTTGGCGCTACGGCGGTCCCGGTGAATGCTGCTTATAAGGGTGGGTTGCTCGAAAGAGTCGTTACGAATTCTGAAGGCAAGGTGCTGCTCTCGACCTCCCAGTTCGCGGCGCGCTTGAACGATATCGAAAAAGGCAAGTTGGAAGCGGTCGCTGTATGTGACGGGCCTTTACCGGATCTGGGTACTCTCAAGGTTGTTTCGCTCCAGTCGCTCGACAATGCCGGTGACGAGACCGGACCGCTCGGCCGAGCCATTCTCCCATTCGACTTGCAATGCATCATCTACACGTCAGGTACGACGGGGCCTTCGAAAGGGGTCATGTGTTCCTACCTGCATCTTAATACCGCAGGCCGGGCGCTTCATTTCATGACCGCCGATGACCGATACATGGTCAACCTTCCCATGTATCACGTATCCGGAATCCTGCCCTGTATCATGATGATGACGCTTGGCGGATCGGTTGCAATCGTAGAGCGCTTCAGGACCGAAGAGTTCTGGGACACGATCGAGAAAACGAAGGCGACCTTCGTCATCCTGCTCGGCGTAATGATGCGCTACGTGCTTTCACAACCGGATCGTGGCATCGAGCGAAGCAGTTCTCTGAGAAAGATCATCGCGCAGCCCTATGATGGAGATGCTCAGCTGCTGCATGAACGCTTCGGTTTCGACGTCTATGCAACATTCAATATGACAGAAATCTCGATACCTCTGGTCTCACAGGCGAACCCGACCGTGATCGGTTCATGCGGTCGATCGAGGCCCGGTGTCGAGGTTCGAGTCGTTGACGAGTGGGATTGCGAAGTTCCCATCGGCGAAATCGGCGAGCTCATCATTCGCACGGATCAGCCCTGGGCCATGAACCACGGCTATTACAAAGAGCCGGAGGCCAYCGCGAAAGCGTGGCGCAATGGCTGGTTCCATACAGGCGATGCCTTTCGCCGTGACGAGGTCGGGAACTATTATTTCGTCGATCGCCTCAAGGATACGATCAGGCGTCGTGGAGAGAATATTTCCTCGTTCGAGGTCGAAGCCGAGATCATCGCTCATCCTGCCGTTCGAGAGGTTGCAGCTGTCGCGGTGCCCAGCGAGATCAGCGAGAGCGAAGTGCTGGTTGCGGTTTCCCTGGTTCCTGGGGCGTCCCTCGATCCGGCCGAACTCATCGAGTTTCTCCGCCCCCGGCTTCCCTATTTCATGGTCCCTCGTTTCATTCGCGTGATGGAGAACCTTCCGAAGACGCCGACGCAGAAGATCGAAAAGCACCTTCTTCGGGCAGAAGGTGTGACTATCGA
The DNA here is from genome assembly GCF_054049475.1 of Microvirga sp. P5_D2. Taxonomy (NCBI): domain Bacteria; kingdom Pseudomonadati; phylum Pseudomonadota; class Alphaproteobacteria; order Hyphomicrobiales; family Methylobacteriaceae; genus Microvirga; species Microvirga sp. P5_D2. Next base: position 1,753 of record NZ_JBFUMH010000082.1, read on the forward strand.
TGTGTGGGACAGAGAAGAAGCCGGGATTCACATCCGCCGCGATGTCGTCAACGCAAGCTCAGGGGCGCGATCGCGATGAGCCATCCTCCAAGAGATTTGCTGAGAATCGACAATGCCAAGATCGTCTATGGCAGAGCAGTCGAAGCTGTGCGTGACATGTCGCTTCGCGCGCCGGAAGGGCAGATCGTAGCGCTTCTCGGCACGAATGGCGCCGGTAAATCCACCTTGCTGAAGGCCATTTCCGGAATTCTGTCGTCCGAAGGTGGAGAGGTTGTGAATGGCGATATCTCCTTCGAAGGGCAGTCGCTGGTAGGCTTGCGTTCCGATGCCATCGTGCGGACGGGAATTGCACTTGTTCCGGAAGGCCGGCGCCTCTTCGCCAGGCTAACGGTGCGCGAAAACCTCATGATGGGCGGGTTCACCCGAAAGCAGGGCGATCTGCAGCAGTCCTTCGACAAGGTGATGGCTTTGTTCCCTCCGCTGCGGGACAAGCTGGAAAGAATTTCCGGCCTCCTTTCTGGTGGCGAGCAGCAGATGGTCGCTGTGGGACGCGCGCTCATGGCGGATCCCCATATGCTCATGCTCGATGAACCGTCCCTCGGACTGGCGCCGATGATCTTCGAGGAGATTTTCCGCGCGTTGAGGCGTCTGCGCGACGAGCAGGGCATGACGATTCTGCTCATCGAGCAGAACGCTCAGCTCGCGCTCTCATTTGCGGATCATGCCTACATCATGGAGAACGGGAAACTGGTTCTCGAAGGGCCGGCCGGCGAATTGGCGGGTAATCCAATCATCCGGTCGCTCTATCTCGGTCTCAATGAGAACGGTGTGCGCCGCAATCTGCGGGAGCAGGCTCCGATCCRCATGCGCGCGAGGTGGCCGCAATGACCGAAATTCTCAAGGTTGCAGGATTGGCGAAATCATTCGGCGGCGTGCACGCGGTGCGCGACGTGACGTTTTCGGTTCAGGAAGGGCATATTCACAGCATCATTGGGCCGAACGGAGCGGGAAAGACGTCGCTGTTCAACCTAATCAGCCGTGTCTATCCGCCGACCAAGGGCACGATCCAATTCGACGGTCATGATCTGACACGTTGCCCTCCTTACAAGCTCGCCCAGTTCGGCGTCGGCAGGACATTCCAGAACCTCGCATTGTTTCCTCACGAGACAGTTCTGGAAAATCTTCTGGTCGGACATCATGCGCGCAGTACGGCTGACGTGATCTCGGCATGCTTCTTTCTCCCAAGTGCAAGGCGCTCGGAAGCAGAGGCTTATGCCACGGTCGAGGACATCATCGATTTTCTCGACCTGTCGACGGTGCGGCATAAGCAGGTCTCCAGCCTCTCCTATGGCATGCGCAAGCGGGTCGAGCTGGGCCGTGCGTTGGCCATGAAGCCCAAGATCCTTCTTCTGGACGAGATGGTGTCGGGCATGAACCAGGAAGAGACAGCCGACATTGCCCGCCTCGTCCTGCACATCAATTCCGCCCTTGGTGTCACGATTCTGATGATCGAACACGACATGGGAATCGTCATGGATATTTCCGACAGGGTCACCGTGTTGAACTTCGGCCAGATGATCGCCAATGGGACGCCCGACGAGATCATGAGCAATCCGCTCGTGATCGACGCATATCTGGGGCGTCAGTAGCGATGATAGCAACCCAATCTTCCACTACTCTTCCGAGTCTTCTCATTGAGCGCGCCGCTCAAACGCCGAATGCCGTCGCGATTCAGTTCAAGAAGAAGGGCGTGTGGCACGCTCTGTCCTGGAATGAATACCTGTCTCGGGTTCAGCGCTGCGCTTTGGGCTTGAGCCGTCTCGGTTTCGGTGGGGGCGACAGGCTCCTTCTGATTGGAGAGGCTTGCCCGGAATGGCTCATCGCCGACCTGGCAGCTCAATGGCTCGGCGGCATTTCCGTGACGCCATATCCGGATGGCAGCGAGCACGACATCGTCTCCTCCGTTGAAGCTGTCCGGCCTCGTCTGGCAATCGTCGATCGCCTGGATCGGAAAATTGCTTTGGAAGCTCAATCGATCGAGACGCTCTGGCTTCGCTCTGAACCCGGCAATTCCGGTCAGAGCGTCGAGGATATGGCTGCCGGCGACCCCATCGGCACATCTCATGTTCAGAACAGCATCGCGACGATCGCATTCACGGCAGGGGCGGGCGGCGTATGCCGTCCTATCCGGCTGTCGCATGCCGATATCATCGCGCGTGCAAAGCAGGTATCCGTCGTCTTAAGTCAAGGGCAGACGACAGGTGTATTCTGTCAGGTGCCCTTCGCTCACCTCGCCGAACGTGTAGCCAGTGCCGTTCCGCACCTTCTGACAGGTGGCACGCTCTATTTCGGAGAGAGAATCGATACGGTTTCCATCGATTTGCGGGATATCGCCGTGGATCGGGTCAGCGCTCTCGCCTGGCAGTGGAATCATCTGGCACAGTCCCTCATCCTGAAGATGCAGGATGCGTCGCCGCGTGACCTGACGAGGTTCCGGAATTTGCTCGGTGGCAAGTCGGGACGCGTCACGGGCTGGATGATGCGCATGGCGCTTCGTCGGCACCTTGGTCTTCATCGTGTCAAACAGCTTGTTTGCCATAGCGCGGAGGTGAAGCCCGAAACGGATCGGTTCTTCGCAGCGATCGAACTGCCGCTTTTGACAGGATACGGAATTACGGAAGCTTGCGGGTGGAGTATGGTCAAGGTCGGTGAGGGACCATGGGCATCCATCTCGGGTCAGCGATATGATTTGGCCCGTGATGGTCAAGTGCGTCTATGGACTGATGATATGCCGCTTGAAACCGGAGACCTGGCTCTCGAAGAAGGTGGACATTTTCAGCTTCTCGGGCGTCGCGAAGGGAATGACGTCTCTGTCAGCCAGCATGTTCTGCGTGCTGAACGCGATATCCGGCAGAGTCCCTATATCGCCCACGCCGCATTGCTGCAGCATGGCTCGAACCTGCGCCTGATCGCGGCGATCGATCCTCTCACGGTCGGTGACTGGGCGCGCCGGCATGGGCATTCCTATACCAGCTTCCGCTCGCTGGCATCTCACCCCGAGACCCAGTTGTTCGTGATCTCGGAGGTCTCCCGGATTATCGCACGGCACATGCCGAATGGCGTCCATACAGACGTTATCATCCTGCAGGACCAAGCCAGCCGGGAGGAAGGAACCCTGACCGCCACTGGAAACATGCGTCGAGAGTCTTTCATTCGTGACATCGCTTTTTCCGACCTGCCCTCGAGAATGGAGATGAGAGATGCAGTATCTGGCTGAACTCGTCATCTCGGGCCTCGCGATCGGAACCATCTATGGCCTGATCGCCATGGCCTATGCCTTCATCTACAAGGCAACCGGCGTCGTCAATTTCGCCCAAGGCGAAATCATGATGCTGATCACTTATGTCACGATGTCGACCTTGCTTCTGACGGGAGCGCCATTCTGGGTCGGACTTTTGATGGCTCCGTTGATCGGCGTTGCCGTTGGCGTCACTGCGGAACGCCTCGTCATCCGGCCCATGATCGGACAACCACCCTTCGCCATCGTCATGGCGACGATCGGTCTGTCCATTCTCATGCGGTCGCTCATCGTGCTGTTCTGGGGCAGCGAGCCGAAGGAGTTCCCCGGTGTCTCCGGACAAGGCGTGGTCGATGTTTTCGGCATTGGTCTTTATCCATCGCAAATCATCGGCATCGTGATCTTCGTTGCCGCCTCAGCCGCCGTGTGGATCTTCCTGAGATACAGCCGCCTGGGCACCGCGATGCGCGCAACAGCCATCAGCGAGCAGGTCGCCATGCTCATGGGTGTCGATGTAAGGCGCATTTCATCGCTGAGCTGGGCCGGCGCCGCCGCTCTATCGGGACTGGCCGGCATTCTGTTCGCATTGACGACCTATGTGGGGCCAGACCTTTTCGTGGTTGGCCTGAAGGCTTTCCCGGCAACGATCCTGGGTGGACTTGATGCCGTGACAGGTTCTGCCGTCGGCGGGCTTATCATCGGAGTCACGGAGAATGTCGTCGGTGGTTATTTCGATACTAGCCTGAAGGAAATCGCAGGCTTCGTGGCGATCATCCTGATGTTGATGGTCAAGCCGAACGGTCTGTTCGGCGAACGGGATGTGGAGCGCGTCTGATGCAAGGAGCTGTATTTCCCAGGTCATACGCGGATTTCACCCGTGTCATCCGCACTCCAATCGCCGGCCTTCAGTTCGCCCTGCTGGCGGCGATTGTCGCGGCGTTCCCTCTCATGGCAAATTCCTATTCCATCGGCTTTGGAACGCTTATTCTGATCGCCGCGGTCGGAGCGGTGGGCTTCAACATCCTGGTCGGTTGGACCGGTCTTGTATCGCTGGGCTATGCAGGTTTCCTGGCCATCGGCGCCTACGCCAATGCGTATTTCATGAACAAGCTCGGCTGGTCTTTCCTCGTAGCGTTGCCAATGGCGGGCTTGGTGGCAGGTCTCGCCAGTCTGCTCGTTGGCATTCCCTCGCTTCGCCTGCGCGGGCTTTACCTGGCCATTACGACGCTGGCTTTCTCCGTCATCACCAATCACGTCATTCTCCTGGCGAAGCCGCTCACCGGTGGATCATCCGGGACGCAGGTGCGCCGTCCGATCCTCTTCGGGATCGATCTGACGAGTGATCGCGCTCTCTTCTACATCTGCCTCGTCGTGCTGCTGATCACCATCTGGATCGCCATCAACATTCGGCGCTCCTTTCTCGGGCGGGCGTTCTTTGCGATCCGGGATTACGAGGTTGCTGCGCGCGTCCTCGGGGTCAATGTGGTTGCCTACAAGCTGTTGTCGTTCGGCATCAGCTCTGCGGTGATCGGTATGGCAGGCGGACTCTTCGGGATGCACCTGCGCTATCTCAATGTGGAAAGCTTCGAGCTGCTGTTGTCTATCGAGGCGGTGTCGATTGCCATCGTCGGTGGACTCGGGTCGATCCCAGGCATGATCCTCGGCAGCGCATTCATGGTGCTATTGCCGGAGGTGGCTCGTCTCGGCTTCTCGTACCTCAGCTCATCATCTCTCGGCGACCTGTTCTCGTCGAATGCGCAGGAGATCAAAGGCGTCATCTACGGCCTCGTGATCATCCTGTTCCTCAGGTTCGCTCCAAGCGGCCTGATCGGCTTGATCAGACGTTTGAAAATACGCGTGCGGCAATGGCCGCTCCCTTACTGAATCGAAAACATCAACCGGGACGAACCCGATCATCGGAGAGGAAACGACAATGAGGAAGACTGGAATTAGCAGTTTAGTGCTCGCTCTGGCCATGGCAGGCGCAATCTCGACGGCGCAGGCAGAAGACGGGGTGACCGATACCCAGGTCACACTTGGCGGCTCCACCGCGTTGACCGGCCCCGGCGCCCTGGTCGGTATCGCACATGATCTTGGCGAGAAGGTCGCTGCTGCGGAGATCAATGAAGCCGGCGGGATCAACGGTCGCAAGCTCGTTCGCTTCTTCGAGGATGACGGCTACGTCCCTGCCCGAACCGTTCAGGCCGCTCGCAAGCTCCTGGATGTCGACAAGGTTCTGGCAATCACGGCCTCATCCGGCGCAGCCTCGACCATGGCGGCATTGCCGCTGATCGAGGAGAAGGGCGCTCCCATGCTGCAGACTGCAGCTCCAAACAGCGTCATGTTCTCCCCCATGCACAAAAACCTGTTCGTCGTCGGAAAGCCTTATGGCGCCGCGACCTATGAGATGGTGAAATTCCTCGCCGGGCGGAAACCCGGCGGCAAATACATCGCGATCGTGCAGGACGACGATTACGGCGATGATGTTCAGCATGGCTACGAGCAGGCATTGAAGGAGTTGAAGCTCGAATCCGTCGGCGTGCTTCGCTACAAGCGCGGTCAGAAAGAATTCGCGGCCGAGGTTCTCAAGGCCAAGCAGCTGGGCGCCACCACTATCGTTTCCGGCGGCATCATCGGCGAGAACGTGGCGATCGCGAAGGAAATGCGTCGCACAGGCATGAATGCGGAATTGGCGATGCTCTGGTCTGGGCGCATTCCGCAGATCATCGATCTGATGGGTGAAGCCGCAGAAGGCGTAATCGCCGCCGATTACGTAGGCGAGTTCTCGGACCCGTCGGGCCAGCGCTTCCTGGAGAAGGCGAAGAAGTATCTGACGGCAGATGAGGTCTCGAAGCTGAACCGCTACAGCCTGACCGGCTATGTCGGTATCAAGCTGATCGCGGATGCGATCCAGCGCTGCGGGAAGGACGTCACCCGCGTCTGTGTCATCGAGAAGCTGGAGACGACCAAGAACCTCGGAACCGACGACATTACGTCGCCTCTCAGCTTCACGCCGGAGACTCGCGTTTCGGATCTCAGCATGCGCTACACCATCGCCGACACCGCCAAGAAGGCGTGGATCCCGATCCCGCAGAAGTAATGCCCTGGGCCGCCCAGCTCCCACTGGGCGGCCTTGAACTGCGCTCCATTCGCACTGCTCCAGGACTGATATGACCCAAAGCTACACCCTTAATGACGGTATCGCTGAAATCCGGTGGAGCAATCCGCCTGTCGATAGTCTCAGCTTGGCGGTGCGTGAAAGCATCCATCGGGCGCTGTCCGAAGCGCTTGCGGATCCGGAGGTGAAAGCTGTCATTCTTGCAGGCAGCGGCAAGAATTTCAGTGGCGGCGCCGATGTTCGGGAATTCAACACGCCGGCTGCGACGTCCCAGCCCGATCTCGTCGCAATCGAAGAATTGTGCGACGCTGCGCAAAAGCCCGTCATCGCGGCGATTGCGGGTGTGGCCCTCGGCGGCGGGCTGGAAATCGCCCTGGCGTGCCACATGCGCGTTGCAGCACCATCCGCACGACTTGGATTGCCGGAGGTCAAGCTTGGCGTGCTTCCGGGCGCAGGCGGCACTCAACGTCTTCCGCGTCTGGTATCCGCCGAGAAGGCCATTGCCCTGATGACGAGCGGATCGTTCGTGAACGGAACAGAGGCCAAGGAAATCGGACTGGTCGACGAGATTGGCGATGACCCTGTCGAAACGGCCCGCCGTCTCGCAGCGGATCACGTAAAGACCGGTGGCCCACTCAGGCGTGCACGAGATCTATCCGTCAATCTGCCGAGCGAGGGCCGTGAGCAGTTCTTCGACAAGGCCCGCAAGGCCGCGCAGAAGCCGGGCAGGGGTGCGCCAGCCCCAGCCAGGATTGTGGATTGTGTGGAAGCTGCGGCCAATCGGTCTTTCGATGAGGGGCTGGCGTTCGAGCGTCAGTGCTTCGCGGAGCTGGTGGAAAGCCCTGAATCCGCTGCCTTGCGGCACGTATTCTTTTCTGAGCGCGCAGCTAGCCGGATAGCGGACCTCCCGCCCGATACGCCACGTCGAAAAGTTGAACTGGTCGGCATCGTCGGATCCGGAACCATGGGAACCGGCATTGCACTTGCGTTCGCAAATGGCGGCTATCGGGTTCGTATATTCGACGCGAACAACGATGCGCTGGATCGAAGCAAGGGGCGCGCCAAGGAAACCTACGATTCTGCAGTGAGCCGTGGGCGGATGGGTGCGGATGAGGCCAGAGACCGCTTCTCCCGCCTCAACTTCGTCAATGCTATCGAAGAATTGGCCGATGTCGATCTTGTCATCGAAGCCGTCTTCGAGAACATGGATGTCAAGCGGGATGTGTTCCAGCGCCTCGACAGGATCGTCAGGCAAGGTGCGATCCTCGCAACCAACACCTCGTTCCTCGATGTCAACGAAATTGCGGCGCAGACGAGCCGACCGAAGGATGTGATCGGGCTGCATTTCTTCAGCCCTGCCAACATCATGCGTCTTCTGGAGATCGTGCGGGCTGACAAGACCGCTCCCGACGTTCTTGCCACGGCGATGGAGATCGCCAAGAAGATCGGCAAGGTCGGTGTCGTCTCCGGCGTTTGCGATGGGTTTATCGGAAACAGGATGGTGGAGCGGTACGCGCTACGCGGCTTGGAACTCGTGGCTGAGGGCGCTTCACCTCAGCAGGTCGATGAAGCCATAGAGAAGTTTGGCATGGCCATGGGACCGTTTGCCATGTCCGACCTCGCGGGCAACGACATCAGCTGGTTGGATCGGAAACGCCGGATTGCCGAGAACCCGGATTATCGTTCTCCGGGATTTGCGGATGAACTTTGCGAGATGGGCTGGTTCGGTCAGAAAACCGGACAAGGATGGTACAAATACCAGAAAGGCGATCGGTCGCGGCATCCGAATCCTGAAGCGGAGGAGTTGATCGTCGATTGGCGCAAGCGTAACGGCATCACGCCTCGGACCATCTCGGACGATGAGATCGTCCAGAAATGCATCTATGCCCTGACGAATGAGGGCGCGAAGATCCTTCAAGAGGGAATTGCGCAGCGATCCTCCGATATCGATACGGTCTATGTGAGCGGCTACGGCTTCCCCGCGCATAAGGGTGGACCGATGTTCTATGCAGAACAGGTTGGCCTCGGGAAAGTTCTCGATCAGATCTCGACCTTTCATGCGCAGGAACCTGATGCCGGGTGGGAGCCAGCCTCCTTGCTCCGCGAGCGTGCCCATACGGGCCGCTTCGCTGCAGTGTCCTGAGAAGCCCGCATGATGTCGAGGAAAGCAAAAATACGATGAGCATCAAGGGCCAAGCCTATATTGCAGGCGTCTACGAGCATCCAACCCGCAAAGCGGACAACCTCTCGCTCGCAGAGCTTCATGCGGATGTCATCAAGGGAGCGCTGGCGGATGCCGGATTGGAAAAATCCGATGTCGACGGCTTCTTCTGCGACAGCGATGCCCCGGGTCTCGGCGCGTTGTCGATGCTCGACTATCTCGGAATGCGCGTGAATCACGTGGAGGCATCCGAGAGCGGCGGTGCGACCTATCTGTCGCAGGTCGCACATGCGGCCGAGGCAATTGCTGCGGGAAAGCTCAACGTCGCGGTCATCACCATGGCTGGCCGCCCAAGGGCTGAGGCCGCCGCAGGCGGGGTCGCGCCAAGGCCGTTTCCGGCCTCCACGCCGGATCTTCAATTCGAGCTTCCTTATGGAGCGGAGCTCGTCAACGAATACGCGCTCGCGGCCATGCGGCACATGTACGAGTTCGGGACCACGAGCGAGCAGTTGGCCTGGGTCAAGGTCGCGGCCTCACACCACGCGCAGCACAATCCCAATGCCATGCTGCCGAAGGTCGTGACCGTGGAGGAAGTGCTGAACTCTCCCATGATCGCGGACCCGCTTCACCGGATGGATTGCTGCGTTGTCAGCGATGGTGGCGGAGCCGCAATCATCGTACGTCCGGAAATTGCGAAAAGCCTCAAGAGACCCAGTGTGAAAGTTCTGGGGCATGGCGAGGCCGCCAAGCATCAGATGGGCGGGCATGTGGACCTGACCTACTCGGCGGCGGCCTGGTCCGGCGCCAACGCCTTTGCTGAAGCGGGGATTTCCCCGAGCGACATCAAGTATGCCTCAATCTATGACAGCTTCACGATCACGGTTCTCATGCAGCTCGAGGATCTCGGCTTCTGCAAGAAGGGCGAGGGCGGACGCTTCGTCGCAGATGGAAACTTGATCTCCGGCGTTGGCCGTCTTCCCGTGAACACGGATGGGGGTGGCCTCTGCAACAATCATCCTGGCTATCGCGGCGGCATGACGAAGATCATCGAAGCCGTTCGTCAGTTGCGCGGCGAGGCTCGCCCGCAGGTTCAGGTGCCGAATTGCGATCTGGTTTTGGCTCAGGCGATGGGCGGATCGTTGGGCACGCGCCATGCCGCTGCAACATTGATCATGGAACGGGAGGCTTGAGAATGACCGAACGTGTGCTCGAGTCGCCGGAACCGACTGTCGATACGCAGAAATATTGGATTGCCGCCGGGGAGCGGAAGCTGATGATCGGCAAATGTCGCTCTTGTGGGGAAGTCCACTTTTATCCACGCACGCGATGCCCCAAGTGTCTCAGCGCCGAGACGGAACTAGTCCAGGCATCCGGCAGAGGAACGGTCTATTCCTACAGCGTCATGCGGCGCGCCAAAGTTCCCTATGCCATTGCCTATGTCGCGCTGGAGGAAGAGGTGACCATGATGACGAATATCGTTCGCTGCGACTTCGACCGCATCGAGGTTGGAATGCCGGTGCGGGTGGCGTTTCAGTCCAGCGAGAATGGACAGTTCGTTCCGGTTTTCGAGCCTGCGTGACAGGTTTAGTTTTGACATGCACATCTTGAGTATCCGTCCATGCCCTTGAAAACCCTCCTGATTGCCAATCGTGGGGAGATCGCAGTGCGCATCGCCCGGGCAGCCGCTGAGCGGGGTATTCGCACCGTCTCCGTGTATTCGGAGGATGATGCCACATCGCTTCATGTTCGGCGGACCGATGCAAGCGTGGCGCTCAAGGGAAGGGGAGTCTCGGCCTATCTCGACACCAAGCAGATTCTAGATGTTGCTGAAGCATCGGGCTGCGATGCCATTCATCCAGGTTATGGGTTCTTGAGCGAGAATGCCGCATTCGCACAGGAGTGCGAGGAGCGCGGCATTGTCTTCGTCGGCCCAACGGCAGACGTTTTGAACCTGTTCGGCGACAAGGTTCAGGCCCGTGCTTATGCAATGTCCTGCGATGTCCCGCTTGCGAAGGGAACGAACGGGGCAACCAGTCTCAAGGATGTCGAAGCATTCTATCACTCGCTTGGTCCTGACGGGAAGGTGATGATCAAGGCTGTCGCGGGCGGCGGCGGACGTGGAATGCGGGCCGTCGACTCCTTCGATGACCTAGCGGCTGCATATGAACGCTGCCAATCGGAAGCCCGTGCGGCTTTTGGCGTGGCGGATGTTTATGTCGAGGAGATTGTCCAAGACGCCCGGCATGTGGAAGTTCAGATCATCGGAGACGGGACCGGTGCTGTCAGCCATCTCTATGAGCGTGAGTGCAGTCTTCAGCGCAGACATCAGAAACTCGTTGAGATCGCCCCATGCCCGGGACTGGATGCAAGAACGCGCGAGGCGATGGTGCGTGCCGCCACGGTGATGGCGAGAAAGGTCAAGTATAGAGGCGTGGGAACCTTCGAGTTTCTCGTACGATCCTCTCAGCCCGGCGCCGCTCAGTTCGTCTTCATGGAAGCAAATCCTAGAATCCAGGTCGAGCATACGGTCACGGAGGAGGTTCTGGGCCTCGATCTCGTGAACGCGCAGCTCGATATCGCTGGCGGAGCGACGCTTGCCGATATCGGCCTGTCTCAACCGGATATCCCGGAACCCCGAGGGTACGCCATTCAGGCGCGCATCAACATGGAGCGCATTCAGCCCGATGGCACGGCCTTGCCGGCGTCCGGGCAACTAGCAGCCTTCGAGCCGTCATCCGGCCCGGGCGTGCGTGTGGATACCTATGGCTATACGGGATATGTGACCTCGCCTTCCTTCGATTCCCTGATCGCGAAGGTCATTGTGCATACTCCGCGCGGGTCGTTCGAGGATGCCGTTCGCCGGGCGAGGAGGGCGGTGCAGGAGTTCAGGATCGAAGGTGTCGAGACGAACATTGCTTTCCTCCTTGCCATCCTCGACCGCGAGGAAATCGGACGCCAGCAATTCACGACTCGGTTTGTCGAGAACCATCTCCAAGAACTCGCTTCCCTCGCAGGTATCGCCAGTGACGCTTCATCACTGCCGGGTACTGTCGATGAGGATGGGCTCTATACAATCTCCTCGACGATGCATGGCATGCTTGTCGGCTTCGACGTGAAGGAAGGTGACATTGTTGCCGCGGGACAGCAAGTTGCTGTCATCGAAGCGATGAAGATGGAGATTGTCGTAACGAGTGCATCTGCCGGTATTGTCGAACGACTTCTCTCGCTGCCTCAGTCATCGGTCCAGACCGGGCAGCCGCTCTTGGCGCTGCGGCCTTTGGAAGGACAGGAAGTTTCCATCGACGAAGCAAAGCGTATTGACTTGGATGCCATCCGCCCTGACCTTCAGGAGCTCTTTGATCGGCGTGCGGGATTGGCTGATGAGGCGCGTCCCGATGCCGTCGGAAAGAGGCATGCACGTGGGCAGCGTACAGCTCGTGAGAACATTGCGGATCTCTTCGATCCCGAGAGCTTCGTGGAATATGGCGCTCTTTCGATCCCAGCTCAAAGGGGTCGGCGCCCCGTCGAGGACCYCATCGCCTCTTATCCGGCTGACGGCATGATTGCCGGTATTGGTTCGGTGAACGGGAGTCTCTTCCCGCCGGAACAGACCCGCTGCATGGTTCTGGCTTACGACTATACCGTACTCGCCGGCACCCAGGGCATCATGGCTCATCGCAAGAAGGACAGGATGCTCCAGCTTGCGGAGCAATGGCGGTTACCGGTCATCACCTTTGCCGAAGGCGGAGGAGGGCGGCCCGGTGATACGGACCATCTTGGCGTCAGTGGACTTGAATCCATGACCTTCCGTCGCTTTGCGGCGCTCAGTGGTATCGTGCCATTGGTGGGAATTGCAGCGGGTCGATGCTTCGCGGGAAATGCCGCGCTCCTGGGTTGCTGCGATGTGATCATCGCGACAAAGGATGCAACCATCGGCATGGCGGGGCCGGCTATGATCGAGGGCGGTGGACTGGGGACATTCACGCCCGAGCAAGTCGGCCCGGTCTCAGTGCAGGCGCCCAATGGCGTTGTCGACATCGTCGTCGAGAATGAGGAAGAAGCTGTCGCGACAGCCAAGCAGTATCTGTCCTATTTTCAGGGTGCCAAGAGCGACTGGTCATGCGAAGATCAGCGGCAGTTGCGCCATGCCATTCCTGAGAACCGTTTGAGAACCCATGATGTCCGCGCGGTCATTCATGGCATGTGCGACACGGACAGTGTTCTGGAACTGCGGTCGGCCTTCTCTCCTGCCATGGTGACGGCTCTTGCCCGTATCGAGGGCAGGGCGGTCGGCATCATTGCGAACAACTCGATCCATATGGCGGGCGCTATCGACGCGAATTGCGCCGACAAGGCTGCGCGGTTCATGCAGCTCTGTAATGCATTCGGATTGCCGATTGTTTCGCTGTGCGATACGCCAGGTTTCATGGTGGGGCCCGAGGCGGAAAAGACCGGCGTCGTGCGCCATGTCTCACGCATGTTCGTCGTCTCCGCCGGCATGCAGGTGCCCATCCTTACGGTCGTTCTGCGAAAGGCTTACGGCCTGGGCGCCATGGCGATGGCCGCAGGCTCGACCCATGCTCCGTTCGCGACTATCGCATGGCCTACGGCCGAGTTCGGCGGGATGGGGCTGGAGGGTGCGGTTCGCCTGGCTTATCGCTCCGAACTCGAGGCCGTGCAGGATCCTGTCGCGCGCAAAGCTCTCTTCGAGGAAAAGGTCCAGACGCTCTATCAGCACGGCAAAGCGCTCAATGTCGCAACCTATCTTGAAGTCGATGATGTGATCGACCCGGCTGAAACACGGAACTGGATTGCCAGAAGCTTTCAGGTTGCCCAGGCAGCGCCTAAGGACAGAACTATACGATCGCGATTCATCGATACTTGGTAACGCCGTTAGGCGACTGCCGCGAAAAGACCGGGATGCGGACTTGCCTGCTCGGGGAGGATATGTCACTTTGCGATAGGCATTTCATACCTTGAAATGCCTGAGGCCCGCGGCAAGACGGGCCAAGGAGAGGAGACACCCAATGGCATCTCCGTGGAAGGAGCGCTTTGCGAAACGCAGAGAGCTGCTGTTCGGCTCACGGTTGGTATCCTGCTATCAGCAGCGCCCGGCTTCGATCGACGCCATGTTCAAGGCGGCGGTCGCGCGTGCGCCGAAGCAGGAAGCTGTGGTCGATGGTGAACGGCGTGTTTCCTACGCAGATCTGGACGGTCAGGTCCAGAAGCTCGCCGAAGGGCTGTCGGCCCGTGGCATCGCAAAGGGGGATCGGGTCGGCATTCTTCTCTCCAACAGGGTCGAGTTCATTGCCTCTCTCCTGGCCTTGAGCCGCCTCGGCGCGATTTCCGTTCCCATCGGGACGAGAGAAGCGGGGCCTGGGATCGCCTTTATCCTCAATAATTGCCGCGCGAACGGGATCATCTTCGAGGCCGATCTTGCCGAGAGAATTCCTTCATCGGATGTTTCGCCCAGCCTGACACTTCGGATTTCGGTTGGCGGTGCGGTCCCTGCGGCCGAGACATTCGAGACGCTGCTTTCTGGGGGAAGCGCCTTTGCTCCTGTCGCCATCGACGAGGAGGATGGAGCCGTCATGCTTTATACCTCCGGCACCACAGGGCAGCCGAAAGGCGCGATCCTTTCCCACGTGAATATCATCCACTCCTCGATGCACTTCCAGGAGTGCTGGGAGTTCGAGGATGGAGAGCGGGCGATCCTTGCCGTTCCGGCCTCTCACGTGACGGGTCTGGTGGCGATCATCACGAGCATGATCCAGGTGGCAGGCTGCACGATCATGATGCGCAGCTTCGATGTTGCTGCCTATCTGGCGCTCGCCAGTAACGAGCGCATGACAACGACTGTGCTCGTTCCGGCCATGTACAACCTGATCCTGCTACGCGGAGATGTGTCGGGGCTGGACCTGTCCGCGTGGCGCATTGGTGGCTTCGGCGGCGCGCCCATGCCGGAGGCCAGCATCGAGGCCATGGCCGAGCGCCTTCCTAATCTCCACTTGCTCAATGCCTATGGCTCGACGGAATGCGCCACGATCATTAGCCTTGTGCCGATCGGCTACACGCGCCAGTGCCTCGACTCCGTGGGAGCGGCAGTGCCTTGTGGTGACCTTCGCATCGTCGACGATGAAGGAAAGGAAGCTCCTGCCGGCGTGGCGGGTGAAGTCTGGATCCGAGGACCCATGACCATCCGCGGTTATTGGGAGCGGGACGAGGCGACACGTGCGTCCTTCGTCGATGGCTATTGGCGCTCCGGCGATGTCGGATCCGTCGATGCGGACGGAATGCTCCGTCTCTTCGACCGCAAGAACGATGTCATCAACCGTGGCGGATACAAGATCTACAGCGTAGAGGTCGAAAACGTTTTGTCCCGGCATCCTGGTATCATCGAAGCGGCTGCCGTGTCTCATCCGGATCCCGTTCTCGGTGAGAAGCTGCATGTCTTCGTGGCGCGCAAGTCCGATGATGTGGACGAGAAGACCATTCGCGACTTCTGCCGTTCCATGCTCGCGGATTACAAGGTGCCGGACTTCGTGACGTTCCTGCCCGACGGGTTGCCGCGCAATCCTAATGGAAAAGTCCTGAAGCGATCGCTGCGTGACCTGATCAACGCCTAGTATCCGAACATCCGCTGGAGATGGCGGGTTTAGGGGAGAATTCTCGTGGTTTTAGACGATAAGTCGCGCTTCTCGCTGGAGGRCAAGACAGCCCTGGTGACGGGAGCTTCGAGTGGAATCGGGCGGCACATCGCGGCTACGCTTTCTGCGGCGGGAGCCAATGTCGTTCTCGCCGCCCGCCGCCGGGATCGGCTCGAAGACCTGCAAAAGGATATCGAGAGCGCGGGGCGGCGCGCGCTGAGCGTCGAGCTCGATGTGACGGATCGCGCCAGCGTCGAGCGAGGCTTCGAGGTTGCCGAGGAGGCGCTTGGGCCTATCGATAKTCTGGTCAACAACGCCGGAACTGCGGATACGGCCTCCTTCCTCGATATGACCGAGGAGGCCTGGAGTCATGTGGTCGAGACCAATCTCACCGGCGTCTGGCGCGTGGCACAGGTTGCTGCGCGACGGATGGCGTCCCGGAACAGAGGGTCCATCATCAACATCTCGTCCGCGCTCGGAATTGCAGTTCAAAGAAACCAGGCGAACTATGCCGCGGCCAAGGCCGGCGTCATTCAGCTCACACGCGTCATGGCGCTTGAACTCGGACGCTCGAATGTCAGGGTGAACGCTATCGCGCCCGGATATTTCCAAACCGAGATCAACGCCGAGTTTTTCGCAAGCCCTCAAGGCCAGGCCTATGTCGACAAGCTCTTTCCCCGCCGCTTAGGCGGGTTGGAGGAGCTCGACGGGCCGATCCTCCTGCTTGCATCCGATGCGGGAAGTTTCATGACGGGTTCCATTCTGGCCGTTGAAGGCGGCGCTTTGCTGAAGGGCTTCTAGCAAGGCAACCGAGGAGAAGGATTGTGGATTTTACTCCATCGACTAAAACGCAGGTGCTTGCCGACAGACTGACTGCTTTCATGAATGAGCATGTTTACAAGGCAGAGGCGGCTTATCATGCGCATGTGGAAACGGCGTCCAACCGCTGGACCATTCCTCCCGTCATGGAAGAGCTGAAGGCCAAGGCGAAAGAGCAGGGGTTGTGGAACCTCTGGCTGCCTGAATCGGAGTACGGGGCGGGCCTATCCAATCTGGAATACGCACCTTTGTGCGAGATCATGGGGCGTTCGCTGATCGGGCCGGAGGTGTTCAACTGCAACGCTCCTGATACCGGCAACATGGAGGTTTTCGTTCGCTATGGCACGCCGGAGCAGAAGAAACGCTGGCTTGAGCCGTTGCTGAAGGGCGAAATCCGCTCCGCCTTCTGCATGACCGAGCCCGAAGTGGCATCGTCGGACGCAACGAATGTCCGGTGCTCGATCGAGGCCGACGGCGACGATTATGTGATCAACGGCCGCAAATGGTGGGCGAGCGGCGCGCTCGATCCGCGGTGCAAGATCATGATCGTCATGGGGAAGACGGATCCCGATGCCGAGAGTCACAAGCAGCAATCCATGATCCTCGTGCCCACCGATGTGCCCGGCGTGCAGATGATCCGTCCCATGCAGGTGTTTGGACACGACGATGCACCCCATGGACACGCCGAGATCGTGTTCGACAACGTGCGGGTTCCCAAAGCGAATATCCTGCTGGGCGAGGGAAGAGGCTTCGAGATCGCGCAAGGACGCCTGGGACCGGGCCGTATTCACCACTGCATGCGCCTGATCGGCTGTGCGCAGCGGGCGCTGGAAATGATGTCGCATCGCGCGCATGAGCGTGTAGCGTTCGGAAAGCCGCTTGCGGAGCAGGGGACGGTTCGGGAGGAGATTGCCCGCAGCGCGTGCGAGATCGCTCAGGCTCGGCTTCTCACCCTGGCCGCCGCCGACAAGATGGATCGCGAGGGCAACAAGGCTGCCCGCGATATGATCGCAATGATCAAGATTGTGGGGCCTTCGATGGCGCAGACCGTCATTGACAGGGCCATTCAGCTGTTCGGTGCAATGGGCGTGAGCCAGGATACGTTCCTCGCCGACGCTTGGAAATACGCCCGCACGATCCGCATCGCCGATGGCCCTGATGCCGTGCATCTGATGAGCCTTGGAAGGCAGCTTCTCAAGCAATATGGAACTGCGAAGGCATGAGCGATATCGCCCATCTCGATCTGGAGAAACTGACGCCCTACCTGGAAGCTCATCTGCCGGGCTTCCAGAGGCCGGCGACGGCGCGGAAATTTCCAGGCGGACAGTCCAATCCCACCTTCCTGATCGAGACTGCCTCAGGGCGATATGTCCTGCGCCGAAAGCCTCCTGGCGTCCTCCTGCGCTCCGCTCACGCGGTCGAGCGGGAGTATCGGGTGATGAAGGCCCTTGGCGGAAGTGCAGTGCCGGTTCCAACGGCTCGGCTCCTGTGCGAGGATTCTTCAATCGTCGGCACACCGTTCTTCGTTATGGACTTTCTCCAGGGGCGCATCTTCTGGGATCCTGCATTGCCTGAGATTCCGAAGGAAGAACGTGCAGCTTACTACAAGGAAATC
This sequence comes from Microvirga sp. P5_D2, assembly GCF_054049475.1. Lineage (NCBI taxonomy): Bacteria > Pseudomonadati > Pseudomonadota > Alphaproteobacteria > Hyphomicrobiales > Methylobacteriaceae > Microvirga > Microvirga sp. P5_D2. The sequence goes on from NZ_JBFUMH010000082.1 coordinate 19,411, forward strand.
GCCCGTGTTCTCGGCGAGCTGGCGCGCCTGAATGTGCAGGAAGTCGGGCTTGCGGATTATGGGCGGAGTGGGAACTACGTTCAGCGGCAGATTTCGCGGTGGGTTGAACAGTACCGGGCGTCTGAAACCGAGACCATCCCTGCGATGGAGGATCTGATCGCTCGCCTGTCGGACTGGAAGCCCGATGATGAGCGGGTCGCCCTGGTGCATGGCGATTTCCGCCTCGACAATCTGGTTTTTCACCTGRCTGAGCCGAGGATCATCGGAATACTGGACTGGGAGCTTTCGACCCTCGGCACGCCGCTGGTCGACCTATCCTATTTTTGCACGATGCTGCGCCTCCCGCGGGAAGGGCATGTGAAGGGTCTAGGTGATCTGAGCCGCGATGAGTTGGGCGTGCCGTCAGATGTGGCATTCATCCGGGACTTCCAGCATTTCAGCCGGATCGAGGTTCCAGGCGACTGGAATATGTGGCTCGCGTTCCACGCATTTCGGTTCGCTGCGATTACGCAGGGCGTGAAGAAGCGCTATCTTGACGGCAATGCATCGAGTTCGGATGCTGCTGGTGCTGCAGCCATGGTCGAGGTTGCGGCCTCCCTTGGCCGTTCGTTGCTGGATGAACCGTCGGCATCGATTGCATAATCTTAAACCAAGTTTCGAAAGCAGGCAGAGTCATGACCTCTTCACGCAAAGACGTTTTCATCGCAAGTGCCGTCAGAACGGCAATCGGCGTATTCGGCGGTTCACTGAAGAACCACGCTCCGACAGAGCTTGCGGCACTCTGCACGAAGGAGGCTGTCGCGCGTTCGGGTTTGAATGAGGACGAGATCGGCCAAGTATTCTTTGGACATGTCATCAACACCGAGCCTAAGGACATGTATCTCGCGCGTGTCGCCGCATTGAAGGCCGGTCTGCCGATCGAGACGCCTGCCATGAATGTCAACCGGCTCTGCGGTTCCGGACTGCAGGCCATCGTCAGCGCGGCGCAGGCCATTACGCTCGGCGAGTGTGAAACGGCCGTTGCAGGCGGCGCGGAGGTGATGAGCCGCGCGCCATACCTTATGCAGTCCGCCCGCTGGGGGCAGAAGATGGGCGACAGCACGGTAGTCGATGCGCTGGTCGGTGCGCTCAGCGATCCGTTCGGGCACGGCCATATGGGCGTGAYGGCGGAAAACATTTCGCGCCGCCGGCAGATCTCTCGCGAGGATCAGGATGCGTTCGCGGCCGAAAGCCATAAGCGTGCCGCGCGAGCTCTCGAGGAAAAGCGCTTCGCCGACCAGATCGTGCCTGTCACGGTCAAGGATGGAAAAGGTGAGCGCGCATTCGATACCGATGAGAATGTCCGCCCTGATACATTGGCCGAGAAGCTCGCCGGTTTGAAACCCGTCTTCGAGAAGGCTGGCACCGTGACGGCCGGCAACGCATCCTCGATCAATGATGGAGCCGCTGCTCTGGTTCTTGCGAGTGAAGAGGCTCTTCAGCGCAGGAACCTGAAGCCTCTCGCGAGGATCATCGATTGGGCCCATGGCGGTGTCGAGCCGGATGAAATGGGACTTGGCCCCATTCCCGCCGTGCGCAGGCTTCTTGAGCGTACAGGTCTCAAGATCGACGATTTCGATGTCATTGAATCCAACGAGGCATTCGCCGCACAGGCCTGTGCCGTTGCGCGTGATCTCGGCTTTCCGGGGGATAGGACGAACCCGAATGGCGGGGCTATCGCATTGGGGCACCCGGTCGGTGCCAGCGGCGCAATCATTACGGTGAAGGCGATCCATGAACTTAAGCGCTCCGGTGGTCGCCGTGGTCTCGCCACCATGTGCATCGGCGGCGGCCAGGGGATCGCTGTCGCTTTCGAACTGGTTTCTTAAGCACGGCCGCTGAGCCTGACCTGATTTTCTGCAAGAAAGAATGCGAATGAGTTACCGCGCGCCCGTCGAGGACATTCTCTTCACCCTCAATGAAGTCGCTGGCCTCGATCAGGCGATTGAGAGTGGCCTGTATGGTGACCTGACGCCCGATCTAGTCGAAGCCATTCTCGAGGAGGCGGCCCGCTTCGGAAACGAGCGCATCGCTCCTTTGAACCGTATCGGAGATCAGGTCGGCGCAAAGCTGGAGGCCGGCACGGTCACTCTTCCGCAAGGATGGCGGGATACCTATCGGGCTTGGGCCGAGGCGGGGTGGAACTCCGTTTCCTGCGATCCGGAATGGGGCGGGCAGGGGCTCCCGTTCCTTGTTCAGGCGGCATGCACGGAAATCTGGAATTCCGCGTCGATGGYGTTCGCCTTGGGCCCCTTGCTTACGGCAGGTGCGGTTGAGGCTATCGATGTTCATGGCAGCGCGGAACTTAAGGAGCGTTACCTGTCCAAGCTCATTTCAGGAGAATGGACGGGAACCATGAACCTGACGGAGCCGCAGGCCGGTTCCGATCTCTCCACGATGCGCAGCCGCGCCGAGCCGGTTGGGGATGGCAGCTACTGGATCGCGGGACAGAAGATCTTCATCACTTATGGTGAGCACGATCTGACAGACAACATCATCCATCTCGTTCTCGCGCGGCTTCCCGATGCGCCGGCAGGAACCCGTGGGATTTCGCTCTTTCTCGTGCCGAAGGTTCTGCCTGATGGCACCCGCAACGACGTGCATTGCGGCGGCATCGAGCACAAGCTTGGGATTCATGCCTCACCCACCTGCACCATGATTTTCGGTGACAAGGGCGGTGCCATCGGCTGGCTTGTGGGTGAGGAGAACCGCGGTCTCAACTGCATGTTCACGATGATGAACAATGCACGTCTTGCCATGGGCCTTCAGGGTGTGGGGATTGCTGAGCGCGCCTATCAGCAGGCCCTCGGCTTTGCCAAGGAAAGGCGCCAAGGCAAAGCGCAGGGTTCATTGGAGGCGAGCTTCATCATCGACCATGCGGATGTGAAGCGCATGCTTCTGACAATGAAGTCGCAGATCCACGCAGCCCGCGGAATCTGCTATCTCACGGCAGCCTCCATCGACCGCGCCCGTTTGGAAACGAGCGAGGAGGCGAGGCGAGCCGCTCATGAGCGCGCCTCGCTGCTGACACCTGTGGCCAAGGCCTATGGAAC
>NZ_JBFUMH010000083.1:0-22378 GCF_054049475.1 Microvirga sp. P5_D2
CTGTGAGAGCATGATTCCCGGTCCAAGCTAAGAATACGTGGAGAAGCACTTACTAATAAAGCTCAGCAAATTCGGGAACCTGTTGGGTGCTCTCGGATTATCAACACATGCGGACCCGTCATATTCCCGCATTCCCCTTGTGCGACGGGTCTAAGACTTACGAGATGCACATTCCTCGATCCCGGCGCTTGCAAAAGCAGCCGGGTTCTTTTTGACCTCATTTTGCAGAATCGACCCGGCTCAGAGTCGCTCTCGGCCAGACCGAGATGAACTCACAGAGGCGATCCGCGACAGGTGAGCAAGAGCTTCTGCACCAAGCTGCCGGGTCAGACCCCCAGCCGGTACTTCTCGACTGAGAACCGCAGCCTGCCCTGACCACAGGGGCGAGAAGTCTCCCGATCCTGCTGCCTCTGCTTTGGCTCGCAGGGGAGCCACTGCTCCCGCCGCAAGTGGAAATTCCGGCGCAAGGTCCGACATCGGGCCAACCTCACGGACGATGCGGTTGACGATCCCACGCGCAGGCCGACCGGTGAACACGTTCGTGAGAACTGTGTCATTGTCCTTGGCGCTCTCAAGAGCTTCGCGATGCCGCGCACTGATCTTCGCCTCCGGGCAGAATAGGTAGGCGGTTCCGATCTGAACCGCTGCCGCTCCGAGTGCGAAGGCGGCGACGATGCCCCGAGCATCGGCAATGCCGCCTGCGGCGATCACCGGCACCTTCACGGCATCGACAATTTGCGGCACCAGCGCCATCGTGCCTGCCTGGGTGGCGATGTCCTGGGTCAGGAAGATACCACGATGCCCACCAGCTTCGTAGCCCTGAGCAATGATGGCGTCGCAACCTTGATCCTCCAGCCACAGTGCCTCATCCACCGTCGTTGCAGAGGAGACGATCTTCGCGCCGGTCCCCCTGACCCGCTCCAGCAGATCACGCTCAGGCAGGCCGAAGTGAAAGCTGACGACCTCGGGCGCGAACTCCTCCACAAGCTCGCACATGGTGCTGTCGAAGGGGGCACGGGCGGCACCGGGAACGGGCGCTTGGGGATCAAGTCCGAGTTCGAGGTAGTATCCCTCCAGACGCCGCTTCCAGGCAGCCTCGCGAGCCGCATCGGCCTGTGACGGCTGATGACAGAAGAAGTTGAGGTTGATGGACCGGGAGGTCCGCTGGCGGATGATCCCGATCTCGGCCCGCATCTGGTCCGGGCTGAGCATCGCGCAGGGCAGCGAGCCCAGTCCACCAGCCTCAGACACCGCGATCACCATCTCGGACCCAACCGATCCGGCCATTGGGGCTTGGATGATTGGCAACTCAATTCCGAAGAGGTCTTGAATGCGACGGTCTGGCCACATGATCTGCTCCTTACAGCGGCTCGCCTATAATCACGTAAACAACAAGGCGAATGCCGGTCGCGTTACGAGTTCAATGAGAAGATTGTGGGCCGCTAAGTCTACACCGCCAAGTGTCCGTGCCCGCTACTGCGGTGCTCCAGCGATGCCCCGAAAGATCGGCAATAGCCATGCAAGCGGGATCGCAACAGCCCATCGGAACAGGTTTAGGTCTGTGCCGATCTGTCGGCCAAGCATCGGCAGAAGGAAGATGATCCCGAGGAGGATGAGGAAGCCGAAACGCTCCAGCTTTGCGTATGGCCGCGCCAGAGCCTTGGGCAGAAGGCTCATGACCACGCGACTGCCGTCTAGAGGCGGGATGGGAAACATGTTGAAGATCGCCAAGATCAGGTTCAGCAGGATCGACTGGGAGAGGGTCTGAACCCACCAGGGGGCCATGGCTTCTGGCAGCAGCCATGCAACACGGATCAGAGCGGCTGACACGGCGGCGAGCACCACATTCGTCAGCGGTCCGGCCATGGCGACAATCGCCATGTCGCGACGCGGCTTGCCTAAGCGCTGGAATGCCACCGGCACAGGTTTGGCCCACCCGAAGAGAAAAGGAGCCTTGGTCAGGAAGAGCAAGGCAGGGAGCAGGATCGTCCCAAACGGGTCCACATGCTTCAGCGGATTGAAGGTGACGCGGCCAAGACGATGCGCCGTATCGTCCCCCAACCTCCAGGCCGCGAACGCATGTGCTGCTTCATGGAACGTGATGGCGATGAGGATCGGCACAATCCAAGTCGATGCGGTATAGATGGTATCTGGAAGGTTCAAGCAGCGTTCCTCATCGTGTCAGTGATAACCGATCAATTTCTTTCCACCCATGGAGCGTTCGGCTGTCGAATTTTCATGGTATTGGAATTTGCCTCTGAGATGCTGCAATACACTTCTCGACGGATTGCGTTCATTCAGGCAACTTATTGGTAATGTAAACGATTGTTGGTTGAATTATTAGGGAGTGTTCAGGGAATGATCTTGCAAACCTGTGCCGGAGGGCTTAGCTGCGGCGCAGATCACAGGTATTGATTGTGCTGCACGGGCCGTTCCTGCTGATCCTGCCGGAACATCATCTTGTTCTATTCACGCCCCAAACCAGTTCCCGTGTGGCCGAGGACAAAAAACAATGAATGAGAGCGCAACCTCTCCCAACTACATCGAACTCGCTGCTGACATTGTTTCCGCTTACGTCAGCAACAACTCCGTTCCCGCCGCAGACCTGCCGTCGTTGCTCCAATCCGTCTATGCAGCCCTCACGAAGACGGCACAGGTTCAGAACGAGGAGCCCAAGGCTGAGTTGGTGCCTGCGGTTTCGGTCAAGAAATCCGTCAGTCCGGATGCAATCATTTGTCTGGAGGATGGGAAGAAGTTCAAATCGTTGAAGCGCCATCTGCGCACCACCTACGACATGACACCGGAGCAGTATCGGGCCAAGTGGAACCTGCCTGCTGACTACCCTATGGTTGCGCCAAACTACGCCAAGGCTCGCTCCGAGCTTGCCAAGACAATGGGGCTCGGCCAGCAGCGTAAGAAGAGCAAGGCTCCAGTGGAAGCTGCTGCCAATGATGCTGCTCCCGCTAGGGGGCGTCGCACGAAAAAGGCAGCCTAGCTCATCCCAGCAATATGTGGGTTAGCCATCGCTGCTCAGACGAATTCCTGCAAACCCGGTGCTACCCAGCACCGGGTTTTCTCTGGCACTTGTACAATCTTTTATCCGTAATCAAAAGCCACGGGACGGTATGTTGAACATGCCCAGATCGCTTCGCGCAGGGCCGACAACTACTTTGCTGGAACAGCCTCTTTTGCTGGTGTGGGCGCCGCTTTCTGAGCCGCTGCGTCAGCCTCATGCCTCAGTTTATCAACGGCCTCACTGCGCTTGGCCTCAAGCTCCCTCTGGCGATCCGCCTCGGCCTTTGCTCTGTCCTCCGACATATATGATCCTCGATAGTGACACATGGTGTCCTCCATCTCTTGATTGGCTGCCCGAGTGACGGGCAAAGCCCATCTCGAACGGCCTATCCAGAGCTAAGGCCACATTGAGCCCAGAGTTTCAGCATGGCTGAAAAGAAAAGGCCGACCATTATCGGGCCTTAGCCCGCACAGCCGGTTGAGAGACACGAAAGAGAGCCCCCCACAGTAATTTGTTGGGATCGGCAGAAAACGCGATAGCGGGGCCGTTACGGTTCTGGTGCGGGACCATGCCCCTAGTGCTTGGAACTGGCTTTTGCTTCAACCACTTCGCTGACGGCCCACTGGCTGGGCTGCATTTTCGTGCTGCCTTTATCTTTCTTGGGCTTTTTGGTCTCGCGGTTACCATGCTGTTCGCGGTGTGCCATGGCATAGTCCTCCAACGGTTTACTCGACGTGATGCGGTCAGCCGACCGCTCCAAGAGCATATTACAGAGATCGTTGCCACGCTGGCCTATTGGCTCTGATCCTGTTCCCGCGAGCGGGCCGCGCGAGCTTCCTCGATCAAAGCCATCTGCTGTTCGTGGGTCATGCGGTGGACATGCCGCAAATGCTCTCGGCGGCGCTTAGCTCCGCTCGTTGCGGAATGCGTCCTGGGGGTAGGGTCCGACATTTCCGAGGAGGTCTGTGACATAGCTTGCCCTCTTATGAGCACGAGCAGGGTTCACCCCCATACACTTGTAAGAATCCATCAATAATCCATGGCCGACCAGGATGGACTGTGCCCGTTGCTATTCAGTTTGCGGATCAGCCGGATGAGCAATCGTTAGCTGGACCTCGTATCATCATAGGGAACATAGCTCGTTCGGGTTTTGGCATAGCCGGGTACCCGATGATTCCGGTCACGGCGCTCGCCGTGGATCATCCAAGCCAGCACGTACCCGACCGCGCTCGCTGCGAGAAGAAAAGGCCATGGGTTCTCTGTCACCCGTTGGCGTAGCGCCTGACGACCTTCCTGGTAGTAGCGCTCAGCCTCGGGATAGCGTTTACCCGCTTGGCGGACATAGCGCTTGCCTTGGCTGTATGCGTCTCGGGCTGTTCCCGACGCTTGATCGGCAACATCGTGCAGGGCGTCCCGGACCTGATCCAGAAGGTGCTCGGCAGTATCCTGCTCCGGTTGGCTCTGTTGGTTATCCCCTGATGAGGCACGGGCTTCCGGATCAGTACGATCAGGCCCCGGACCTTTGGTGATGGTCACAGAAACTGGATCACTCGTGGGGAAGGTCTCCCCGATGGCATGGTCGAGCCGTGCATCGAGGTTCTCCTGTGAGTTCTCGGGCAGCTTGCTGTCCGGGGGACACTCTGGAGACTTGCCCTCCTCCCTGTCAGGAGTGGGTTGGCTGCTGATACCGGATGCGTTCACCATAGGAGCCCTCCAGGGCACTCAGGACAGGTTTGTAAGCAACCTGCAATCCAGAAATAACACCAAGGCTTTGAGGCCCGTTCCGCTCCAGAGGGCTGTGTACCTATTCGGGATGAGGTGTTCTCATTCGGCCCAGTGTGGTTTCATCGTCATTGACTGAAAGGGAGAACCCCGTGGSCGGTAAATCGCGCATGCGACCGTCGTTCAAGAAGCACACCCGTCGCTACAGGGAGATAGTTGCTCCGGCCAAGACTCTCAAAGGGCAAAAGACGCTCACCAAGAAGCGCCGCTACGCCAACCGCCACGGTTAGCCTCAAGCTCTCGGCGATCTGAACATCTCTGGTCCTCAACCAAAGGGTAGTGGCTGGATCAGGCTCCTGATCTAAAAGAGCATGGCCGTCGGCTCCTGCACCGCAGCCTGCATCACTTGATCGGGGCCGATCTCGTGGCGGCTCTTCATCTGCAACAACCCTGTAAGCTGCTGACGGGCGCGGTTGACCCGGCTCTTGATGGTGCCCACTGCAACACCCTGGAGTATCGCCACCTGCTCGTAGGTCATGCCCTCTGCACCCACCAGCAGAAGAGCCTCGCGGTGGCTGCGGGGCAGATGAGCCAGAGCCAAACGAAGCTCGGTCAACGCAAGGGTCGTTTCCTGCTCAGGGACGACCATGAGGCGAGCCGCATGAACGCCGATTGGGTCCTCGACCTCATGTCTGCGCTTACGGTACTCGGTATAGAAGGCATGGCGCAGGATCGTGAACAGCCATGCGCCAAGATTGCTGCCGCGCTCAAAGCGGTCGATGTTGGCCCAAGCACGAAGGAAGGTGTCCTGCACCAGATCATCAACCCTGGCGGGGTCGCTGGTCAGGGAGAAGGCGAACGCCCGCAGGTTCGGCAGCAGAGCCAGCATCTGGTTTCGCAGGACCGTCTCAACAGAGCAGGGGGTGAATGAACGCGCGGCTGGGCGGGCGCGGCGGGTTCTGCGGATAAGAGCAACCTGTCGCTCGTGGGACAGCGGATGCAGATGCCGCAAGCGCCTCAGCCGGTGCCACGCAGGCCGGTTGTAGGCCGTGCCTTGCAGAGGTGGGTGTCGGTGAGCGCTTCGTGCCATGGCTTGGCTCCACCTTGGCTACAGCTTCACCATACACCTACGATTGCCTGTCAGCCAGCCCATTCGCTCATGGAACTGGATTCTGCGGACCGCTTGACCCACTGCTGACGCAGGAGCACCATCCGGTCTACAAGCCTCGGTCCATGGAGGCTGTTATGGCTGAACAATATGATGATGTCGCCCTGATCCGTCGCTGGTTCCAGAAGCTCCAACTCTGCATCCAGACGGTGGATTTCGCTGGGTCGCGCCCGCTCTTTGCCGAAGACATCATCACCTTTGGCACCTTCACGGCCTTCACTATTGGACGGGAGGCCACCGAACAAGAGCAGTGGCGTCACGTCTGGGGCCAGATCGACCAGTTCCGCTGGCACCTTGACGATCTGCGCATCATCGTGTCGGGCGACCGGCTTACGGCAGTCGGCATGGCGGTGTTCGAGTCCACCGGCTACAGCGAGGACGGCAAAGCGTTTGATCGGCCCGGACGAGCGACGGTAGTGCTCGGGCGACAGGCTGTTGGCGAGGAGTGGGTGGCCCAGCATACGCACGTATCCCTATTCCCAGGTACACCTGCACGCTCCTTCGGCACCAAACAGGACCACCCGCCTGCTTTATAGGAACAACACGTCAGCCGACCGAAGGGGCTTGGCGCTTTGGAGCACGGGCCGATTTGAAATGTCTGTCACGGGGAGGTCACCCATGACCGAGCGAACCTACAATGTCCTGTTCCTCTGCACCGGCAACTCTGCTCGCTCGATCCTGGCAGAAGGCATCTTGCGCAAGGATGGCGAGGGGCACTTCATGGCCTACTCGGCAGGCAGCAAGCCGAAGGGCACGGTCAACCCACTGACCCTGAAGGTACTCGGAGACCATGGCTACCCGACAGAGATGGATACCGCTCGAAAAGCTGGGACGAGTTCGCGGCTCCAGGTGCCCCTGTCATGGACTTTGTGCTCACCGTCTGCGACAGCGCATCTGGTGAAGCCTGCCCGGTCTGGCTGGGACATCCCTCAATCGCACATTGGAGCATCGAGGACCCTGCCGCTGTCGAAGGGTCAGATGCCGACCGGGAGCAAGCCTTTGTTCACGCCTTCCAGTTTCTGAAGAACCGGATCGGCACGTTCCTCCACCTGCCGTTGGCAACTCTTGATCGGTTCGGAATTGGCACCCGGCTTCAGGCCATTGGCCTTTGGAAGGAGCAGGCATGACTCCATCAAGTGGAACTGACCTGCATCAACGTTAAGGTATGGTGAGGCTGAGAAGCGCAAGGCGACTTCTTCAAACTGGTGTGGCTGAGCCCGATTTTTGAATTCTGGAGTTCAGGCCAAGAGAGGCTCGGGCGTGAACGGCGACCGCTCAACCAGCAGCACCTTGGCCACCGCACCAACGGATTGCAACTCATCAAGAACATGCTTCATCGGCTCAGAAGTTGCGGCTTGCCGAGCCTCCTCCATGGTGCGGAACTCCAGCATGGTGAACGTGTCGGGGCTTTCCTGATGAGCGACACGATAGGCTATAAAGGATACGGCTCCAGGCATGTGTAGAAGCTGAGTGATCCAGTCCTGAACGTGCCGGTTGTAGTGGTTCCAGTTCGGTATGTCGGTCGGGCGATCATACTGGAGCATGACATAAGCCATGGGCTACCTCCGGAGACTTTGCACTACGACAGCGCGGGCAACTGATTATTCATTGTTCGGGCGCACTCCACCAGATCGGCGATATCATCGCAATCTTGACGATATCCGGGCTTTCCCACTACCCAGACCTGATCACGAGCACGTAGAACACCACAACAGCAGCTATCAGGAGCAGTGCGACCAAGGTTTGGGAGAGCACTACATGAATCCCAAGATCACTGCCCCGCAGAACAGGAATGCCAGAGTAACAACAACGAGCGCTTCATTCTCAAAAGAAACGTAAGACTTGATTCTTCTGAACATCAGGCCCTCCTTATCTTATGGAATTATACGCCGTCCCCAGTGGCAGGGATATGTCCGTTGTCAGCGTGAAGATGCCTGAGAGTGATCGCTGCTTTGATGCTGAAGAATCGGCAAGGGCCTCTTGATGACTCAGATGGTCCGAGCCCTCATCGTCATCAAAAAGCCTGCTCGCTGTGATGATCATGGCGAGTTGATCATGAGGCTCAGGAATCCTCTCCAGTTTCCTCGCAGAAGAGCCAACGGTCAAAACCCCAAAGAACTGATCCCTCTCGCTCCCTCATTCAATATCCGAGTTACCTCTGACCCGAATGCTGCTATGCTCCCTCCATTCGGAGATGAGGGAGGGTGTTCGATGCCGCGTACCTCTATTGCGCGACAGGCGTCTGCCTCGTCGATGCAATGCCCCTGGTATCCAGCCGACCTGCTGCCCCAGCTTCAGTCCGCCCTGGCGGCACTGGCGGATATCGAAGTTCGCTATCAAAGTGACCAGAAGCAGCTTCAGGGATGGGCAGGCCCCGAGGCCATCAAGATGCGGTTCGCTGCCCAACTTGCAGAGCGCTACCAGCGGGAGCGTAATCCCTATGTTCAGACGCTGAGTGAGCTACAGCATCTGATGGATCGGATGACATTCCGTCAGTAGTTTTGTGACCTTCCGACGTTTACTTGAGAGGGAAACCTGGAGGAGCACATGCGCCATGTTTTATCCGCCTCACCCGCAGGTACTGCCCTGCTTGTACTCTCATCCTCACTGGCCCTGGCTCAGACGACCCCAGCAACGCCCCTGGCGATGCGACAGCAGCGCCTGCGGGCGGGATTGCTGATTGGTGGTGGGTTGTTCTGCTGGTCATCGTGATCGCTGCTGCGATCTGGTATTTTACCCGCAGACGGACAAACCTATAGGGGAGGCAAGCCAATCGTGAGCAAGACGCCGCTTAGCCCGATCCAGAGGGTCGTAAACTCGGTCTGGAAAGTCGTGCAGATGCTGGAAGACCGTTCCGCATCGGGCACGAAGGTCAAACTCCACGGGCGGCGTGGCTATGGCGATAGCGATATTCCGGCACCGGACCAAACCTCTGACGGCGACTGATCCGAGACCCATGCGCGAGCACGGAGGGGCTGTGTATGCCTGAGATCACCTCGAACACCGTGCCCTGCTGTGTCACTGATATCGGCCTGGGCCGCATCCGGTGGGAGTGGCGTCAGGGGCATTGGATCATCACTGAAAAGCCTGCCGCTGCGCCTGCGCAGAAGCGGCGCAAAACCGACAGCCACGGGTGGCTGAGGCTACTCTCCTAATCAGTCAGGCCTGCAAGCCTCTGCGAAACTTGCCTGATCTGAGCGGGTTGGTTGTATGGCCCATTCTGCGCAGGAGGGTTTGTCATGGCCCAAGCAGCAGAAGCTGCCTGCGCTGCTGCTTCTGCCAGAAAAGTGAGTTATGCCGTCGATCCGGGTGGTTTCGACCGTTACGACCCGCAATGCTCCTGGGCGACAAGCATCGGGGAGCCGTTGCCAGGGCAGGCCATAATCCTGCTGTGAGAGTGTGCTTCAAGAGATCGTCCGCCAATCTGTGATGGAGGCTGCGATGCGAGGACTCCTTTCTGCCTTGCTTATGCTCACCGCCCTCGGTCCAGTCTCAGCCCAGACGACGGGACAAATCCAAGGCTCTTCCTCTGATCACCCGATCTACCTGAAGTCTCAGGACATGAAGTGGGATAAGATCGTGCCGGAGCTTGGCATTGGCTCGCCCGAGATAACAATCCTGCATGTGGATCAGAAGACTGGCGCGACGAAGCTGATGATCCGGGTGCCGCAGAACTTCCATGTGCCCAAGCACTGGCACACGGCCAATGAGACCCACACCGTCGTCTCAGGCACCTTCATCATGGATCATAATGGCAGTCGGGAGGAACTTGGGCCTGGGGCATTTAACTATGTGCCGAGCAAGCTGATCCATGAGGCATGGACCAAACCTGATGAGGGAACCCTGCTCTTCATCACGGTTGACGGACCGTGGGATGTGAACTGGGTCGAAGGGCCTCCCAAGGGGCCAAGCAACTAGGAGAAGGCCAAAGACCTATTGCTGCGTCTATGCACCAGTGTCGGAGGTCTCTGCGGAATAAAGTGACAATGCTCGTCGTACCGAGGCGGCGTGCAATGTGGAGGGGCACGATGATCGACACGACAGTCACAAAGGTAAGCAGTGCTCACTCACCGACCGGCGAACAAGGCGAGGTCTACCTCGCGTCCGGCAAGCGTGTGTCGATGCGGCTCTGGCGCGACGAGGAGCCCTCGCAGGACAAACCCAAACACAGGCATGAGTATGAGGTGGTCGGGTTTGTGATTGCAGGCAGGGCTGAACTGGAGATCGAGGGGCAGACCGTGCGGCTGGAGCCCGGCGACTCGTGGGTGGTGCCCGCAGGGGCCGAGCATACCTACCGCATTCTGGAGACGTTCACCGCCGTCGAAGCAACGGCTCCTCCCGCTCAAGTGCATGCGCGGGAGCAGACTTAGCGGCACTGCTGATTTGGTGGGGCAGGGAGACTGCCTGAATTTGTCTAGGTGGGGAGGTCCAGTTCACTGGACCTTCGAGGCTTAACCCCTCCCACCCTGAATAACCGTGAGCCCTCGCAGCAAGGGCGGGAGGTCCGGGGGATGGCGGCTAACGTAATATAGGTCATCGTCAAGCTCGCATGTTCAGGATAGATTCAAGCTGGATGGGCGAAGGCTTATCGGATGACCAAACAGGCTAACGGAAGACCGCTTGTCCTCATCCTGGAGGATGAGGCCCTGATTGCGCTGAATCTCCAGGATGATTTGCAGGATGCAGGCTATGAAGTGGYAGGCCCCTTCACCACCTGTGACGCTGCCCTGGAATGGCTCCGGAGCGGGACGCCCGACACGGCCATTCTCGATGCGACGCTGAAGGATGGACCCTGCCACGAGGTTGCTCTGGAGCTTAGCYGCCGTGAAGTGCCCTTCCTAATCTATTCAGGACATCATGAGGACCGCCAGCTTCTGTCAGAGTTTCATCATGTGAGTTGGATTGAGAAGCCGGTCCCATCCGCCGTCCTGGTCGAAGCCTTCCAGCAGCTTCTAATCGGCTGCCACTAAATTGCAGGGGAAATCAGCCGCTTCGCTCGAACTAACATAGATTAAGCGCGTTCCCACGAGTGGTCTCAACGGTAACTGCTTCGTGTTGAACAACAAATTGCTTCCTGCCTGGACGGAGAGTGACCGGCTCGCAGCCCTGCGCAGCTACCGGGTTCTCGACACGCCGCCAGAGTCCGCGTTCAACGATTTGGTGCAGCTTGCTGCGCGTGCCTGCCAGACCCCTGTTGCCATGATCAGCCTCATCGACGAGCGCAGGCAGTGGTTCAAGGCCGAGGTGGGGCTTGGAGTGCGCGAAACCCCACTGGATCGCTCAATCTGCCTCAGTGCCATGCTTCTGCCGGGGCTGACCATCGTTACTGACCTCACGGACGACCCCCGTTTTGCCCGCAACCCTCTGGTAACAGAGGAGCCGAATCTGCGYTTCTACGCTGGGGCGGTGCTACGAACACCCGATGGGGTGCCCTTAGGAGCCTTGTGTGTCCTCGATCACAAGCCTCGTGATCTCACTGAGGAGCAGGCGTCTACCCTCACGCTTCTCTCGCGACAGGTCATGTCGTACCTGGAACTGCGCCGCGCGGTTGCCGAGCGGGATGAGCAGTTGGAAGCGGCTCGCCAGATCGAGCAACGTCAAGCTTTGCTGGTTCGCGAGCTTCACCACCGGGTGAAGAACACCTTGGCGACTGTTCAGGCGCTGGTTGGGGCTACAGGCCGGTCTACGGGCAGCTTCGACGACTTCTACCGCTCGTTCTCGAAGCGCATCACCTCCCTAGCAAAGACCCACAACCTGCTGACCGAAGATTACTGGCAGACGGCACCGCTGCGCGAGATCGCCCTCAACGAACTTAAGCCGTTTGCCGAGAGCAGGCAGCCTCGCTTCATGCTCATCGGGCCACCCGTCGAGTTATCGGCTGATCTGGCGGTGCCGGTCGGCATGGCCCTCCACGAACTGACCACCAACGCCGTCCGCTACGGGGCTCTGTCAGTTCCGGCTGGATACGTCCAGGTCCGGTGGAAGGTGAATGAGATCGCTGGGGCCAGGAAGCTGCATCTGCAATGGCGAGAGTTCGGCGGTCCTCCCGTGGAGGAGCCGCAGCATCAGGGCTTTGGCTCGACGCTGCTCCAGCGGGTTCTGCCCATGCAGTGCAATGCCGAGGTTGAGGTCCACTATGACAGGGCGGGCCTGCGCTTCTGCATAGATGCCCCCATGATCGAACAGCGGCTGGTACCAGCTTATTAGCTAATCGACCTGCACTGGGGGGCTCGTGAAAATTGAGATGACGGACACCAGCGCCGGTCGGCGAAATCTGTAGTTCCTCGAAGGGTAGTATATCTAAGTCGCAAAGCCCACCCCCATTACTAGGGATGAGATGCTTGCCTCGCTCTTAGGTCGTAAGGCGGAAGCTGATTGTGGCGAGACCATCAACGTGACGCATTGGGCTCTGGCACAAATCGTCAAACAGTTTTCGACGGAGGGATCGAGGCCGTTCTCGAACTTCTGGACGGCACCGAGGATGAGGAGGCTTACCAAGCTGCGCTGCGTGCCTTGGACGAGGACGATGACCAGGACAAAGAATGAATAACCCTGCCTTCAAACAGTTTGCAGGGCGTCTGCTGTAGACCTGGAGGAGGGTGTTGATCTGAGTGGGGTCCGGAACTGCTTTCTGTTTTAGGGACCTAAATTGAGCAATGGCCACGAGGAATTGCTACGCTTATTCTACTGGAGCGCATGAAAGGACTATTCATGGACCCGCTTCAGAGTTCCAACGATAGGCAAATTGGAGAGAGCCTGTTGGCCGTATGAAGGTGCTTACAAGGGTCTAGTGCATCTCACAGCAGATTCTGATAGAAGATGAAACTAAGATACCCCTAAGCCAACTTCCGCCTCCGCAGAGTAAGCAAAGCGTTCTCAAGATCGAGTTGGCCACCCTTGATTAGCCGAATGACAGACCGAAAGTAGCCACCCGCGTTGCGGATGCTGTTTTTACCGTTTGAGACATCATCATCATAAAGCTGTAGGACGTAGATTACTGCGACCGCAGCATGAATTGGGCCAATCCCCTCTACCGCTTCCACCCAGGCGCTAGGATGAGCCCCCAATGATGCTCTGAGGAAGTGTCCTGCGGCTACTATATCGACAGCATCTCTGACTGGATGACTCCAGTTGGCAATCACAGGACAGGCTTCAACGACCAATGCAGGGAGCAGAGGACGCGACGGCAACTCATTGTAGGAGACAGGTACAGTTTTAGGCTGTCTGCCGTTGTCACAAGTTACTCTTGGAGCTTCGTTCTCTGCTTCTATGTGTCGGTTTGTCGTGCCGTCACAGCCTGCTTGATAGAAGGCATTTTCAGCCAGTTTTCTGACTTCCATCCAAGCCTGAAGAAGGTCAGCAGGGATGGCCTTGCCAGAGCGCTTTGGTGTACGGGCTCGCAGGACGTTGAAACGACTTTCCAACTCACTGCGGTCCATAATTGGGTAGTGCTGAGCAAGTGCGCTTAACGCCTCTTCAGTGGCGCGACGACAGACTGTGACCTCATCGAAAGTGCGTTTCAGAAGTTCTTTATGTTGCTTTTGGGCAGCAAGGGCTGCCGTCCACTCACTGCGCCGTGCAAAGAGTGGGGTGAGATCGAAGCCAAAAGCATTGATGACATTTCCCGATACATCACGGACTGCATAGCGCTTACCATTTGGTGAGTCATTTGGGATCACCAGTTGCAGGTCAATCATTGCCTTGATGGCATTACGGATAGCTCGTTCTGATAGCCCGGTTGAGGACGTAAGGCGCTGGTTAGAAGGCCAAACAAGGAGCCTTCCCATCGTCTGTTCACCCCAGCAAGCAACGAGTTGCCCGAGAACAAGACGTTGGGTGGCACTTAGACGAAGCGCTTTCTCGGCCTCGCGAGCAGAGGCTGAAAGCTCCTTCCGTGTCACCGTGCGCTCAGTTTCGAGCACAAACTTTCTCGCGGCCAAAGCAGCATGTCTCAGCCGCCGACCTCCTGACGATGCAAGCTGCATCGTACCCTCCATGTTGAGGGCAAAGCGGGAGCGTTCACCGAAACCGATGTTGTTGACACACAGCTTGTTGGGATGGCATAAGGATTGTCGCCAAACGAATCCTGTCGCCGTCCCTCGGTGACTCCAAAGGCCCTCGGAGTTTCCAGCTTCGTGGGCCTTTTGCTTTACCTAGCCTTAGTTCACGTTGGTCTTCTCCTGATCGAAGAGTGTTGCGGGGTCATAAGTGATCACGGCTCGATAGGGCCAACTGGACCTTCTATCGAAGGTGTTGACCTCATCACTGATATCCCTGAGAGCCAACAAAACAAACTTCCGGAAGCCCACTTGCCATGGACCTCTCGGAAGCAATGATGGTGATGGTGTCTCAAGCTTACGGACGCTGTGAACCTCACTCTAACGCAACATCTGAGTGATGAACCGATTCGGTGTTACGTGTGGAGTCGATCTGTAAGAACCGATTAATCTTCTTTGTGATTTCCACCGAAAAGCTGAGTCTTAGCGAGTCAAGGTATTATGTCGCTTCAGTCAAGTGGCAGTCGAATTGACGCCCTTATGTTGATCAAGACTCAAACTGATTTCTAGTCACTCTGGGTGGCTTTGCGAATAAGCGCTGTATAGAAAGTGATTGAGCATCGTATTGCATCCCGTTTCCCCATGACTACGCTTAACAATCCCTTCGTAACTGTAGGGGGGGTTCAAAAGCTGCTTATTGCGCTTTGAGTCACCGGCTGTGATCCGGCACGCTCATGTAAATCGTCGATGCTCTGGCTAAAGAGCCAAAGATTGCCGCCTTGGTCCTGCAAACCAGCTTCGAGGCGAGCCATGGCAAAACGGGCAGCATAGGGTTTCGCCTCAAGCAAGTTTTCGACTGCGGCGAAGGTCGCTGTAGCTCTCACACGCCAAGCACCCAGCTTGAAAGCGACTGTAGCTCTGGGAAAAGCTGGGGGAGTGGGCTTGGGATGGTGCGGGGAAATACGGGCCGAAAGCCCTCCCCCAGGTTTACCTAAGTGCTTGAATAAGCTCGATCCTTTACGCCCTCTCCTGGGCACCAACAACACCCTAAGGTGTTGATCCGCAAGAAATACCGATAGATCATAGGCTTATCGCTTCCCGACTGGTACAGACGGGCGGTACATATGGCCTTTCGATGTCGCGTCCCTGGAAGCATCCCAAGACCGGAATCTACTGGTTTCGCAGGGGCGTCCCGGACGACCTGCCCCAAATGACCTGCCAAACTCCAAGGACGCGATTGCGCGGTCGCTGTTGTCATCACATGAATCTTAGGCGGGAATGTTCAAACGTAATACGAAGCACGGCAGCTCTCTTTTACCTTGGAAAAGAGCTGAGCCGGCGCTCCTCGGAAGTAGCTCTTTGGTTCAGAGCGCAGTTCCAGAAAGCGCTTTTGAAGAGCAGGGCTCTTAGCGTTTGACCCGTATTGGGTTTCCTGTGAACGTTTCGTGCGTCGACTGCGCTGCCCGCGTTGCTGTCGGAGGGGATGATGACCATCAGACACGCCTTGCTCGTCGCTTTGATCGCTTCATGCTCGGTTGGCGGCGCACTCATTGTGCCCACCCAAGCTGCGGCTTTCACCTGTCCGGATACTTCGGGTGCGACGACCGCCGGCAAGGCTCCCTCGCTCGACGGGCTCTATTCCGGCGCCACCGATGCCACCGCGAGCCATCGGCTTGGAGAGCTCATGGCCGATTTGCGCAAGAGCGGCCTGAAGCCTTCGCTCATCGTCGATCATCTGGTGGGTGCATACTGCCCGCTCGTCGCAGCTGACAATTCACTCTCGGACAAGCAGAAGACGGACCGGGTTCGCCGGTTCGCGCAGCAGGTAACAGGCTTGGCTTACATGCCCTCAGATGCGGGCGAGGTGGATGTTCTCGTGCAAACGACCCTGGCCCCGGAACTCGTCACTCAGGTGGACCAGGCGGCGGGCCGGGGTGGAGTTTCCCGCGACGAGTGGATCACGCAAGCGATCAAGCGGCAACTGGCGGCGCCATGATGTAGGGAAAAGGCAAAGGCTTGCATGGCTCATGGCTTTCGGCAGTCTCTGTGCGCGCTCGTGCTGGTTGGGTATGCCGTAGCCGGTTTACCGCTTCGTGCAGCCGAGCCGTCCGGAACCATCGCCGTCGTCTCCGATATTCATTTCAATCCCTTTGCCACGCCTGATCTCGCGCCCCGGCTTGCCAACTCCGATCCGAAGGAATGGGCAAGCATCTTTGCTTCCATGAGTGAGCAGAAAATCTCCGGCCACGGAGAGGATACGAACCAAGCCTTGCTTGCCTCCGCGCTCGGCGCGCTTTCCGCGAATGCTCGAGACGCCGATCTTCTCATCGTATCCGGCGATTTGCTCGCCCATCGCTTCGAGGAAATCGCAGCGCAGGTGCTCGGGACAACGCAGGATTCCGGCACGATACGAGAGCTTGCCGCCAAGACCGCGATCTATGTCGCCGATGCATTGCGTGCGGCGCTGCCCGGCCGGCCTGTTCTTGTGGCTTTAGGCAATAACGATTCCGAGTGCGGCGATTATAAATTGGAGCCGGGCGGTGCTTTCCTCGCCTCGTTGAGCAACACGGTTCGCGATCTTTCAGGGGCCGATCACCTTGCATCGGATTTCCAGGAAACCTTCACGGCAGGCGGCTATTTCGCGATGCGCCATCCGACGCTTAAGGACGTCACGATCCTCGTCGTCAACGACGTGCTGTGGTCGATCGATTATCAGGACAGCTGTGGCGCCGATGACAATGTGACGGACGACGCGATGATGGCCTGGCTCGAACGGCAGCTGGAAGATGCCCGGGCGGCGGGCCGGCGCATTTGGCTCGTTCATCACATTCCGGTCGGCATCGATCCCTATGAAACGCTCCATGCGCCGACCGGCACAAGTTGTCCGGCACAAGTCGCTCCCTTTCTCAAGGAGCCTTTCGCATCGGGCTTCGTGATGCTGCTTCAGAAATACGCGGCCACCGTTCAGGCGGGTTTCTCCGGCCACACCCATCAGGACAGCTATCGTCTGGTGACGGATGCCGGTGCTGCGGTAGCAATCGAGAAGGTCACACCTTCAATCAGCCCGATCTTTGGCAACAACCCCGGCTTCCATATATTCGAGTACGATACGCACACGGGCAATCTGATGGACTTTTCGACATGGTATCTGTCCAATCTCGATCAGGCTTCAGCCACGATTCCGGACGAGTGGCAACGCGAATATGTTTTCACGCAGGCCTATGGCGAACAGGCCTACTCGGCTGGTGCCGTCAAACGGCTCGCGGATGCTCTGCTGGGAACGGGAGCGGTGGATGAACGAACTCGCGATGCCTTCCGTCGCTTTTATCCGGTGAGCTCCGACGACATTCAGGCCAAAGCCCTGCCGGCTTATGCCTGTGCCATCGGCCATTTGACACCATCTTCGTACACCAGCTGTTACTGCAACAGATGACGGACGAGTACGTCCTGCTCTCAGGCCCGGCCTGGGGCTTATAGGCTCCCTTCGAGCGCCTCCTCGGCTTCGATCCGAGCTGGGGAAGGGCGGCTACTCCTGCGCCGGGCGATCCGTGGTTCTGTCTTGAATGCGAACCCGGCCGTGAGCCATTTCATCGGATGGCTCGACGCCCGCCATGCCTGCTGCTCCCTGCCATCCCTCCGAGCGCCAGGCGGCCTGCTGCTCATCGAGATCCAGCACACCCTCTTGGTCCAGAATGCTCACGACCTCGTCGATATGGTTGGTACCGCATTTCACGATCACCACGGAGCCTCCGCGGGTCACGCCCTCGGCATAGGCATAAGCATCGGCCCGCGACAGCCCGTCGTCTTCGAGGAGAGGAGCCAAGTTGTGCGGGGTCGACCAGATGTCGATGTGATCGCGCGATATGCCGGCCTGTTCCAGGCGGTTCGCGGCGGCAATGGCGTGCAGCTCGCTATGGAAAAGAGAGGTGACTGTCTTGGTCATTGAGTCGATCTCCTGCAAAGCTGGGCGGTGTCGAACTCGGTCGGAAAGCTCAGTCCGAATGCCGGCGGGTGGGTCACATCCACAAGGACATGGCCCTGCAGGCCATCGGCTCAATCCGTAATGCGGAACGTATCACGGAGGACTTGGCTCCACCATATCTGCCGATGATGCCTGGTTTGGGAGCAGCGCGAGGCTAGTTCCCGACATTATCCATCGCCAGGGAAGCCGCGGGGGCGAAGATCGCGATCGGTTCTTTGCGTCCGGCAAGAGGCTCGCGGCCGATCTCCCGCCACGCGGCGCGCTCCAGCGAGCCTTCGACGACGGGGCCGGAGGCCAGGATCACCTCGCCATAGCGCTTCGTGGCCTGTTCCAGCCGCGAGGCGACGTTCACCGCATCGCCCAGCACGGTGAACTCCATCCGCTCCTCGTCGCCGACAATGCCGCAGAAGACCTCGCCCACATGGATTCCGATGCCGATGCGCACCGTATGAGGCAGTTCCCGCGTCGCGTTCCAAGCCTCGACGATCTGGACGAGATCATGGGCAAAGGCGAGAGCGCGCCCTGGATCGTCGCTGCCCTCGTCCGGCACCCCGAACAGAATCAGCGCGCCATCGCCGATGAACTTGTCGACGAAGCCGTGATGCGCGCGCACGCAGCTCAGGATGCGTGTTCTGAAGGCGGTGAAGAATTGCGACAGGCGCTCCGGGTCCATGCCCTCGGCCATGCCGGTCGAGTTGCGGATATCGACAAAGACGATGACGGCCCGCTGACGCCGCCCCTTGCGCAGGTCGACATCGCCCGCAGCCACCCGAGGTGCGATCTCGGCCGGGAGAAAGCGTGCAAGGCTGGCGCGCCCGACCGAATCCTTGACCGCAGATGACAAGAGCCGTCGCGAGCGGACGATGCCGAAAGCCGTGGCTGCTCCGGCGAGGATCAGCAACTCGAACCGCATCACATTGATCGGCATCGAAAAGAGCCTGTGCCACTCCGGGAAATCCCCGGCATCGGTCATGACGAGGCGGTGGTTGAGGGTGACGGCGATCACGATCAGGCCGAGGCCTAGGAGGCCAATGGCGGACAGCTGCACCTTCACGTCGTAGCGCAAGGCGCCGACGGCAAGAACCAGCGGGATGGCCCAGGCGATGGGGGCGGATGGCAGGGCATTACCGGGCAGCCCACGCTCCTCGGTGGCGAGATATGCGATACCGAGCACAAGTCCGACATCCAGCACCATGAACAGGTAAGCGAAGCCATGGCGCCAGCGCTGAGGCTCGGCAAGCATGATGCTGACCGCGCCGACGAGCAGGAAACCGAGCGAGGCGATCCAGGCATTGCGCTCGAACAGGCCGAGCGATACCCCCGTCAGATACAGCAGCACACGGTCGGCGGCGATGACTGTCACGAAGACGCAAACACCGATCGCCACGCGCAGCCACCCGATCAGCCGCTCCGCCGCAACCTCGTGACGCCGCATCAGGGCGGCAACGAGGTCGCCTTCCAGGGGACGGTTGGGAATGTTGATGAAGGGCTCCGTTTCTTGGAGCAGATTATCCGCGCGCAGGTCTGGCCGCATGACGGCCTCCTGTATGCTTGGCTGGCCCAGGCAGGATTAGAGCATAGCCCTGTTCCTGCGGCTAGGGAGGCTCGAAAGCTTAGCCAAACGAGGTAGGTGACTGGCACCGAATTGCTCTCTATTCTTCAAAGGGTGGAATGGAGAGCCAGGGTGCGCCTGGCTGCGAGAAGAAGATGAGATCTGGCTCGGTCGGAGGCGGATCTCTTGTGTTGCCGAGCCGGCTCGTCGGTCGTCCAGAAGATCAGAACAATTCGGGCCAGGCTCGCCAAGGGTCATGCGTCAAATACCGGTCGTTTTATTTCGGTCCTGCCGATTGAGAGGCCCCACATGCGCTTTCTCCGGTCCGTGTTTATCCTGTGTGCCGTTCTAACGTCCGCGACCTCAAGCTTTGCGCAAGGCGGTCCTTCGCAGGCGCCCCCACCCGTGACCGTCGCCAAGCCCGTCGTGAAGGAAATCATCGAGCGGACCGATTTCATCGGGCGCTTCGAGGCGATCAATCAGGTCGATATTCGCGCCCGGGTCTCGGGCTATCTCGACAAGGTTCATTTTCAGGACGGAGCCTTCGTCAAGGCGGGCGACCTACTCTTCACTATCGACCCGCGCCCTTACAAGAATGCGCTCGAACAGGCCCAAGCCGCCGTCACATCCTCACAGGTAGCCCTGGAATTCGCGCAGAGCGATCTGAGCCGCGCCGAGCAGCTGCGCCGGACCGGCAACATCACCGACCAAATCTTCGATCAGCGGCGGCAATCATTTCTGACGGCTAAGGCCGAACTGGACCGGGCCCAGGCCGCGCTTCGGCAGGCCCAGCTCGATGTGGAATTCACCGAGATCAAGTCGCCCTTGTCGGGCAAGATTTCCCGCAAGCTCATCTCCGAAGGCAATCTGGTCAATGCCAACCAGACGATCCTCACGAATGTGCTCTCCCTCGATCCGATCCAGTTCTATTTCGACGTGGATGAGCGTTCCTTCCTCTCCTTTTCGCGCCAGTCTCAAGGAGGAACGAGAACCACGGTCGAAGGCGAGTCGAACGAAGTTGTTCTCACCTTGACGGAGGAGCGTCTTGGGCAGCGGAAAGGGCAGCTCGATTTCGTGGACAACAGGCTCGATGCCGCGAGTGGCACGATCCGCCTGCGCGCCATTTTCGACAATAAGGACCTGTTCCTGACGCCTGGCCTGTTCGGCCGCGTCACGGTGGGCGCATCCGATCCCTATAAGGGCATCCTGCTTCCTGAAGAAGCGATCGGCAGCGATCAGGACCGGCGCGTGGTCTACGTGGTCGGCGAGAACAATGTGGTCAGTCTCAAGCCCGTGCGCATCGGCCCCAGGATCGATGGTTACCGCGTAATCCGCGATGGCCTGACGGGCAATGAAACGGTGGTCGTGAACGGTCTCGTTCGCGTCCGGCCCGGCGCGCCGATCACGCCGCAGATGACGACGTTGCCTCCGACCCGGGAGCGAAACGGCAGTTGATCTCTCATGAGGAGGGCGCCCCATGCGCTTCGCCCATTTCTTCGTCGACCGTCCGATTTTCGCGACCGTTCTTTCGGCTCTCTTCCTCATCATCGGCGGCATCGCCTACACGACGCTGCCGGTGGCGCAATATCCCGACATCGCGCCACCCACCGTGGTGGTGAGCGCAAGCTATCCGGGAGCCGATGCGCAGACCGTGGCGGCCACCGTGGCGACGCCGTTGGAGCAGCAGGTCAACGGCGTCGAGGACATGCTCTACATGTCCTCCTATTCCACCGGCGACGGCTCGATGGCGCTGACCATCACGTTCAAGCTTGGAACGGATCTCGACAAGGCCCAGGTGCTCGTCCAGAACCGGGTTTCCATCGCAACGCCCCGCCTGCCGGAGGAGGTGAGGCGTCTCGGCGTGACGACGCTCAAGAGTTCGCCCGACCTGATGATGGTCGTGCATATGCTGTCGCCGGACGGTTCATACGATCAGCTCTATGTGTCGAACTATGCCCGCAACTACGCGCGCGATATTCTTCTGCGGCTCGATGGGGTGGGGGATGTCATCATCTTCGGCGAGCGGCAGTATTCGCTGCGCATCTGGCTCGATCCCGAAAAGCTCGCCTCCTACGGCCTCACATCGAGCGAAGTGGTGCGCGCGATCCAGGAGCAAAACGTCCAGGTTTCGGGCGGCGCGCTCGGGCAGGAGCCGACACCGACGGATGCGGCCTTCCAGCTCACGGTGACCACCCAAGGGCGGTTCGAAGATCCGCGCCAGTTCCGGCAGATCATCGTCCAAGCGACGCCGGAAGGCCGTCTCGTGCGCTTGCAGGATGTTGCGCGCATCGAGCTTGGTGCTCAGGATTACGTGACGAATTCTTATCTCAATGGAAAGCCGGCGGTTGCCCTCGGCATCTTCCAGCGTCCCGGCACCAATGCGCTTGCGGCATCGGAGCAGATCATCCAGACGATGGAGCAGCTGAAAGTCAATTTCCCGCTCGGGATCGCSTATCAGATCGTCTACAATCCCACCGAGTTCATCGCCGACAGCGTCAAGGAAGTCTATAAAACGCTGTTCGAGGCCACGGCTCTCGTCGTGTTCGTGGTGATCGTGTTTCTCCAGAGCTGGCGTTCGGCCATCATTCCCATCGTCGCGATCCCCGTCTCCCTGATCGGCACCTTCGCGTTCATGGCGGCCTTCGGATTCTCGATCAATACGCTCACCCTGTTCGGCATGGTGCTCGCCATCGGCATCGTCGTTGACGATGCCATTGTCGTGGTGGAGAATGTGGAGCGCAACATCGCGCTCGGCATGTCGCCGCGGGACGCCGCCCATGTGACCATGGATGAGGTTGGAGCCGCCCTGATCGCCATCGCGCTCGTTCTCGTCGCCGTGTTTGTGCCAACAGCCTTCATTCCCGGAATCTCGGGCCAATTCTATCGCCAGTTCGCCCTCACCATTGCGGTCTCGACGGTGATCTCGGCCTTCAACTCCCTC
>NZ_JBFUMH010000084.1:0-22376 GCF_054049475.1 Microvirga sp. P5_D2
GCCGTGCGCCACGCTCTGGTACAGGACATTGTGACCGAATGCGAAGCGGCGGCGCAACGGCGCGGCGTGACCTTCACCATCGAGCCGTTCATGGAGTCGCCCGCGACGCCCATGGACAAGGACCTGATGGTGCATCTCGAAGACGCCGTGAAGAGCATCGGCGTTGCGCCGCTGCGGCTTGCCTCCGGCGCTGGGCACGATGCGGTGGCGATTGCCAATCTCTGCCCCGTCGCGATGCTTTTCGTGCGCTGCAAGGGCGGCGTCAGTCACAACCCGGCCGAGTCGATCACGACCGAGGATGCCGATGCGGCGGCTCGCGTATTGCTTGAAGCCGTCAGAAGGATTGTTGCGTGAACTTCCATCTCGAGCTTCTTGCGAAGCCGCACAATATCGTCCGCCAGATCATCCTCAACGGCCTGACAGATTTCAACCGCAGCTCCTTCAGTCCGGATCTCCAGATCGAGGAACTGGCCGTCGTCATCCGTGCCGTGGATTCGAAGACTATCGTCGGCGGATTATGGGCTCACACGAGTTGGGAATGGATGAATGTCGAACTGATCTTTGTGCCCGAAAGCCTGCGCAAGCAGGGCATCGCCACCAACCTGCTCGCCCTGGCGGAGGAAGAGGCCATGAGGCGCGGCTGTCACTCCGCATGGCTCGATACGCTGAACGCCGATGCACTCCCGCTTTATGAGCGCCTCGGCTACGAGCGCTTCGGCGAATTGAAGGATTTTCCGAAAGGCGGCAGCCGCACCTTCCTGAAGAAGAAGCTCGTCGCCTGAACTTCTCAGCCGCGCCACTCTTCGGAGAGGATGGCCCAGCGCTCGTGGTCGCGCCATTCGCCGTCGATCTTGAGATAGCGCGGCGAGTAGCCCTCGTGCCGGAAACCGAGGCGCTTCGCCAGGGCTTTTGATGCTTCGTTTCCCGGCTGGATATTGGCCTCCAGGCGATGCAGGCCGATCTCATTGAACGCATGTGTGATGACGAGGCCGACAGCCTCGCGCATGAGGCCGCGCCCATTCATGCCGGCGACGGCGTAATAGCCCATATAGGCGTTCTGGAAGAACCCGTGGATGATGCCGGTGAGATTGATGATGCCGACGATGCGGCCGCTTTCGCGCTCGCGGGCGATGAAGCCCATGGCCCTGTCGTTGTCGCAGCGCGTGAGATAGCCGAGGAAGCTCGCCTGATCGCGGCAGGGTGAAACCCAGGGCTCGTGCATGGCGAGACTCGCCAGATTGGCGGCGACGAGTTCCGCCCCATCGCTCGCCCGAACATGATCGATAGTCACGCGCTGCAACATGCGGTTAATCCCTCTTTCAGGAACCATGGCATAGACATCCCGTTGTCGTCAGCCTCTTACCTAAAGGATTTCATTATGCGCATTTTCCTTATTCCTGCCGCCGCATTTTTTCTCGGAGCCGGACTCCTTGCTGCGCCTGAAGCGCAGGCCCGCTTCAGCACGCAGCAGATCGAATCTCCTTCGCTTGTGGACAACGTGGCCTGCGTGACGCGCCGCGTGCGCACCGTACGCCCGAATGGCCGCGTCGTTTATCGCACCGTGCGCCAGTGCGGTGTCCCGGCCTGGCAGCGTCCCGGCAATCGCTGCCGCATCGTTCGTGAGCGCGTTTACCGCCCCAATGGCAGTGTCGTGTTCCGCGATGTCCGTCGTTGCCGCTGAATAATTCCAACCGATAGCAAAAGGCCCGGAGCGATCCGGGCCTTTTCTTATTCCAGAAGGCCAATGGCGCCTTCGACCGCCTCGACCACTGCGCCGGAGCGCACAAGTTCGAGTGCCTGGAGCATCTCCGTCGCATACCAGCGGTCGCCATCGAGAGCTGGCGGGATGACCGCACGAATGGCCTCAAGCGCCGCGCGCGATCCCTTGCCGAGAGGATGATCCTTGGCGAGCGGCTCGACCAACGAGAGAGCCTGTGCCGCCATCAGCAACTCGACCGCCACGATCTGCTCCACGTTCTCCACGATCGTGCGCGCCTTGCGGCCGCACCAGGTGGAGTTCGACACGTGATCTTCGGCATTGGATTTGCCGGGAATGGAATCGACGGAACCCGGCATTGCAAGCCCACGGTTTTCCATGACGAGCGCCGACATGGAGCATTGCACGGTAGCAAAGCCCGTGTTGAGACCGCGTTTTCCCGCGAGCAGGTTGCGCGGTAATCCGTATGACATGGTGGGATCGATCAACCGCGCGAGACGGCGCTCGGAGATGGAGCCGAGATCGGCCATGGCAATGGCGAGGAAATCCATGGCCTGCGCCATGTATTGCCCGTGGAAGTGACCGCCGGAAATCGACACGTAGCCGCCTTCGCCATTGTCGAAGATCAGCGGGTTGTCGGTGGCGGAATTCATCTCCGTGCCGACGATGCGCTCCACATATTCCACCGCCTCAACGGCGGGGCCGTGAACCTGCGGCGTGCAGCGCAGGGAATACACGTCCTGCACGCGAGGAGCCGCGGGCTGGCCGGGCTGGCGCGGCTCATCGGGGAAGACGACGTCGCGAGCGCTTTGCGAGCAGCGCTTCGAGCCTTCAAGAATGCGCAGGAGATTGCGTGCAACCCGGGCTTGGCCTGGATGCGGACGCGCCTTGTGCACGCGCGGATCGAAGGCCGCGAGTTCGCCGCGCATCGCTTCCAGCGAGAGGCACATGGCGATGTCCGCCTGCTTCAGAAGACGGCGCGCATCGCTGGTGGCAAGCGCCGCAAGCGCGAGTGAAGCAGTCGAGCCGTTGATGAGCGCGGAGGCATCCTTCGCGCCGAGATCGAAATCGGGCTCGAAGCCTGCGGTCTTGATCGCCTCGCGCGCAGGCATGAGGCGGCCCTGATAGACCATGTGCGCTTCCTCGAAGCCGCAGACGGCGCCGGCCATATGGGCGAGAGGCGCGAGATCACCGGAAGCGCCGACCGAACCCTTTTGCGGGATCACCGGATGCAGGCCCGCATTGAGGAAGGTGAGCAGGCGCTCGACCAGCTCGACGCGCGGGCCCGAATAGTTCGACGCGAAGGCGTTGGCGCGCAGCAGCATCATCGCCCGCGTCACGTCCTCCGCAAAGGGCTCGCCGATGCCGGTGGCGTGGGCATAGACGGTCTTCTTCTGGTAGGCCGCCATGTCGGCGATGAGGACGCGCTGATCCTTGAACAGACCGACGCCGGTGTTGAATGCGTACATGAGCGGCGCGTCGTCATGCATCCAGTTGCGGTCGATATAGGCCCGCGTCGCGGCGATGCGCTCCCGCGCCTCGGGCGCCAGCTCGGCTTGCGCGAACTGCCCTCCGCTATCGGCGCGCGCCACGCGCACCACATCCCGAATTTCGAGCGTCGCCCCGTCGAGCTTGACCGTCATGGCTGTTCCTCACGTTTCCATGAAAGGGATACCGGGGCTCGCATCGGGGCGCAACAGCCACAACAAAAAGCCCGCCCCGGATCATCCGGGACGGGCTTGAAGGATCAGCGATCCGCCGAGATTAATCGCGGCCGAGGCGCTTGGTGGTCTGGGGGTCGAAGAGGTGGACGTTCACCGGATCGACGGCCAAGGCCAGCTTGCGGGTATCGGCCGCGATCTGGCCCGTGGAGGCCTGGACGACGAAATCCGCGCCTGCCACCTTGCCGTGGAAGAGCTGTGTCGCGCCGAGTTCCTCGACGAAGTCCACATCCATGGAGAGCGAGCTGGAGCCCGCGCCGCCGGCCYGCACGTCCTCGGGACGCAGGCCCACCTCGATGGCGGAGCCGGAAGCCAGACCCTCACGCATGTCGGTCACGGTGATCATCTGGCCACCCACGGACACGCGGCCGGGGCCCTCGACCTTGCCGGGGAGGATGTTCATGGGTGGGGAGCCGATGAAGGTGGCGACGAACCGGGTCTCGGGACGGCGATAGACCTCGGCCGGGGAGCCGACCTGCTCGATCTGGCCGCCGGACATCACGACGAGCTGGTCGGAGAGCGTCATCGCCTCGACCTGATCGTGCGTCACGTAGATGGAAGTGACGCCGAGAGCCTTCTGGAGGCGCTTGATCTCCACGCGCATCTGCACGCGCAGCTTGGCGTCGAGATTCGAGAGCGGCTCGTCGAACAGGAACACCTGGGGCTTGCGCACGATGGCGCGGCCCATGGCGACGCGCTGGCGCTGGCCGCCGGAGAGGGCACGCGGCTTACGCTCAAGGAACGGCTCGATGGCGAGGATGCGGGCCGCTTCCTTCACGCGCTTCTCGATCTCGTCCTTCGGGGTCTTACGGTTCTTCAGGCCGTAGGCCATGTTGTCGTAGACGCTCATATGCGGGTAGAGCGCGTAGTTCTGGAACACCATCGCGATGTCGCGATCGGCGGGCTCCACTTGGTTCACAACGCGATTGCCGATCTTCACCTCACCGCCGGAAATCGTTTCGAGACCGGCGATCATGCGAAGAAGCGTGGACTTGCCGCAACCCGAGGGTCCGACGAGCACGCAGAACGAACCGTCTTCGATGCCGAGAGAAACGCCCTTCACGGCCTCCACATTGCCCGCGTAGATCTTGCGGACGGTATCCAGAGTTACCTCTGCCATTGCCTTGTTCCTTTTAACCTCGACCCGTTCTGCCTTGAAGGCGCCGGGCTCAAAAATTGCATTGTCGATGAGGAGCCCCGCACTGGCGCGCGGGGAACACGCTTGAGAAACGCGCGTCACTTCTCCGTTTCGACGAGACCCTTCACGAAGAGACGCTGCATGAAGATCACCACCAGCACCGGCGGCACCATCGCGAGTACGGCGGTCGTCATGGCGATCTGCCACTCGGTCAGCGCGTCGGTGGTCGTGATCATCTTCTTGATGCCGATGACGATGGTTTGCATCGAGCTCTTGGTCGTGATCAGCAGCGGCCAGAGATACTGGTTCCAGCCGTAGATGAACTGGATCACGAACAAAGCCGCAATCGTCGTGATGGAGAGCGGAAGCAGCGTGTCCTTGAAGAAGCGGAACGCGCCCGCGCCGTCGATCTTGGAAGCCTCCAGCAGCTCGTCCGGAACAGTCATGAAGAACTGGCGGAAGAGCAGTGTGCCGGTGGCGGACGCGATCAGCGGCATGATGAGGCCCGTATAGGTATCGAGCAGACCGAGATCGGCGACGATCTTGTAGGTCGGGTAGATACGCACTTCGACGGGCAGCATCAGGGTGATGAAGATGACCCAGAACGCGGTCTTGCGGAACGGGAACTTGAAGTACACCACCGCGTAGGCCGACAGGATCGAGATCAGGATTTTGCCGAAGGCGATGCCCAAAGCCATGATCAGGGAGTTGACCATCATCATGGAAACGGGTTCGCGGGCGAGCTTGCCGCCGTAAAACAACGCGCGGCTGTAGTTCTCGCCGGCCTGATCGCCGGGAATCAACGGCATGTTGCCGTTGATGATAGTGGCGGTGTCGAAGGTCGACGCCATGATGGCCAGATAGACCGGGAAGGCCACGACGAGGATGCCGATGCCCAGCGTCAGGTAGGCCATGAAGTCTCTAAAGGGACGATTCTCGACCATCAGTACTGCACCTTGCGTTCGACATAGCGGAACTGGATGGCGGTGAGCGCGATCACAATGATCATGAGGATCACCGATTGCGCGGCCGAGAGGCCGAGATCGCCGCCGGAGCGACCGTCCGCGAAAACCTTGTAGACGAGTGTCGTCGTGGATCCGGCAGGACCGCCACCGGTCACGGCATCGATGATGCCGAACGTCTCGAAGAACACGTAGACGATCGTGACGACGAGAAGGAAGAAGGTGGTGGGCGACAGGAGCGGGAAGATGATCGTCCAGAAGCGGCGCATCGGGCCCGCGCCGTCGATGGCGCCGGCTTCGATCACGCTCTTCGGAATCGCCTGAAGGCCAGCGAGGAAGAAGAGGAAGTTGTAGCTGATATGCTTCCAGGTAGCGGAGAGCACGAGCAGGATCATGGCATCCGTACCGTCAAGCATGGGATTCCAGTTGAACCCCATGGCATTGATCGGACGGCCGAGCGTGCCGAGCGTCGGATGGAACATGAACATCCACAACACGCCGGCGATGGCGGGAGCCACCGCGTAGGGCCAGATCAGCAGGGTCTTGAATCCATGTCCGCCGCGCAGGTTCTTGTCAGCCTGGGTGGCGAGCAGAAGGGCTACTGCCAGCGAGAAGAAGGCCACCAGCGACGAGAAGATCACGGTCGTGACCATCGCCCGGTAGTATTCGGGCTGCTCGAACAGAACGGCGTAATTCTCGAAGCCGACGAATTCGGAAGCCAGGCCGAAGGCGTCTTCCCGCAGGAAGGACTGCCAGATCGCCTGCGAGGCCGGCCAGTAGAAGAAAATGATGGTGATGGCCATCTGCGGGATAATCAGCAGAAGCGGCAGCGTCCACCCTGAAAAATGAGCTCGTTTTTCCATCGCGTTAACGGTCGTCCGATGATGAGGCAGATGACGGCATCAACCGGTCTGCGAGGTCTTTGGATAAGATCATCCCGGGCAGCTTTTCCAAACTGCCCGGGATGAAAGGTCGTCACGTCAGGTTCGGCTTAGCGTACGGTACGCTCGAACTGACGGAGGATCTGGTTGCTGCGGTTGACGGCGTTGTCGAGCGCGTCCTTGGCCGACTTCTGACCGGCGAGAGCAGCCTCGATCTCCTCCGAGACCACGTCGCGGATCTGCA
The DNA here is from genome assembly GCF_054049475.1 of Microvirga sp. P5_D2. Taxonomy (NCBI): domain Bacteria; kingdom Pseudomonadati; phylum Pseudomonadota; class Alphaproteobacteria; order Hyphomicrobiales; family Methylobacteriaceae; genus Microvirga; species Microvirga sp. P5_D2. The sequence continues at coordinate 6,664 of NZ_JBFUMH010000084.1, forward strand.
CCATGTTGCCGAAGCGCAGGCCGCGGGAGTTCTCGGTCGGCTCCTTGTTGGTGAGCTCGAGCAGCGGGGTCTGGAGAACCGGGTTCTTCTCATAGAAGCCGGAAGCCTTGGTCTTCTCGTAAGCGGCCTTCGTGATCGGGAGGTAGCCCGATTCCTGGTGCAGCTTGGCCTGACGGTCCGTGTCGGACAGGAAGGTGAAGAACTTGGCGACGCCCTTGTACTCGTCAGCCTTCTTGCCGCCCATGACCCACAGCGAAGCGCCGCCGATGATGGAGTTCTGCGGAGCGCCCTGGACGTCCGGGTAGTACGGCATCGGCACCGAGGTGAAGTCGAACTTCGCGTTGGCCTTCACGTTGCCGTAGAAGCCCGAGGAGGTGAGGAAGATCGCGCATTCGCCGGAGGTGAAGCGGCCTTCGCTCTTCGAATCGCGGCCCGAATAATCGTAGGTCTTGTCCTTCTGCAGGTCGACGAGGTTCTGCAGATGCTTCACGTGGAACGGCGAGTTGAACTTCATCTCCGTGTCGAAGCCGTCGAGGCCGTTGGCCTTGGTGGCCATCGGCACGTTATGCCAGGCGGAGAGCTGCTCGACATTCGCCCAGGGAGCCCAGGCATTCGAGAAGCCGCAGGTGCTGTGGCCGGCGGCCTTCAGCTTCTTGCCGGCTTCGAAAACCTGGGGCCAGGTCTTCGGGATCTCGGTGACGCCGGCCTTCTTCAGCTCGTCCTTGTTGATCCACATGACCATGGAGGAGGAGTTGAAGGGGAAGGAGAGCATTTCGCCCTTGGCGGTGGAGTAGTAGCCGGTGATAGCGGGCAGGTAAGCCTTGGGATCGAACTTCTCGCCGGCTTCCTTCATCAGCTCGGCGACGGGCTTCACGGCGCCCTTGGCGCCCATCATGGTCGCGGTGCCGACTTCGAAGACCTGGATGATGTGGGGAGCATTGCCCGCGCGGAACGCAGCGATGCCGGCGTTCAGCGTGTCGGCGTACTGGCCCTTGTAGCTGACGACGACTTTGTAGTCTTTCTGCGAGTTGTTGAACTCTTCAGCGAGACGGTTCACGACGTCGTTGTTGGCACCCGTCATGGCGTGCCACCATTGAATCTCGGTCTGCGCAAAGGCGGAAGTGCTCGTCGCGAGGCCGAGGGCCAGGGCGCCGAGGAAGGACTTCTTCATCATATTGGTCTCTCCCATATCATCCCATTGGGGACGTTATTGTCGTTCACCATCCCAGCACGAAGACCGGATGACGTTTTAATGACACATCCATGACAATCATAGCCGGCTTCAAAATGGAAGCCCTTTTCGTTGAAAAGACTTAACATCTGGGGATGGCAAGGGCCCAAAAGCCTCTTCGTTGAGGGAGTATCCAAAGGGAAGAAATGCACCCCATGCTAAGGGATCGCATGCGCCGGCACGGCTTCGGGCCCATGAGCGTTTCATCGGGGACAAACGCGCGGTGCCCGACGGAGACGGTCCGCCGGGCGCATCCGAATCAAGAAGTTGTGATGACCCGGCCGATCCGCCGAAAGTTTTAGATCACGTTGCGCTCGATGAGCGGGCGGTTCGCCAGAACACGCTCGTGGCCCAGCTCCGACAGGTCGAGCGTGCGATAACCGCCATGGACGACGAGTTCCGCCAAGGCACGACCGACGGCAGGCGATTGCTGTAGACCGTGGCCGGAGAAGCCGTTGCACAGATAGAAGTTCGTGAACCCGATCGCCTTGCCGATGATCGCATTGTGATCGATGAGGCTCATGTCATAGGGACCGGACCAGGCGCGGCCGGGCTTGATGGCCTCGAAGGCGGGAACGCGGTTCGCCAGGTTCGGCCAGATGAATTCCTCGAAGAAGGAGAAGTCGATCTCCTGGCTGGCAGGATCATGATCGTGCCAATCGGGATCGAGATCGGTTTCCGGCGACGCGCCGCAGATGAAATGCCCCTCGCCTTCCGGGCGCACATAGACGCCTGACGTGTCGATGAGGAGCGGGCAGTTCTCCACCGCCTCCTTGCAGGAGAAGGTGAACACGTAGCGGCGCTTCGCCTGAACCGGAATCTGCAGGCCCGCCATCTCGGCAACCGCCCGTCCGCCCGAGCCCGCGCAGTTGATGAGCGTGCCGCAGGCGATGCGCGTTCCGTCCTTCAACCGCACGGCCACGATGGTGTCGCCGTCGCGCTCGACCTCCGCTACTTCGCCCTTCACATATTCCGCGCCGAGCGAACGCGCCTTCTTGCGGAAAGCCTGGAGCAGGCCCCAGCCGTCGAACCAGCCTTCGCCCGAACGGCCCCAGGTGCCCGCCGACAGATCCTCCACGTTGAGCCAGGGAAAGCGCGCCTTCAACTCATCCGGCTTGAGGAAAAGAATGTCCGCGCCTTCCGCCGCCTGCAGCGCCTGGTTCTCGCGCAGGATTGGCTCGCCGGCTTCCGACGCGCAATAGAGATAGCCGCCCTCCTTCAACCCGATCTCCGGCCGGTCGCCATCGACCGTGAGATAGTCGGCGATGCTGCGCAGGAACTGGATGCCATAAAGCGAAATGCGGATGTTCACCGCGCTCGAATATTGCTGGCGGATCGAAGCCGCCGACAAAGCCGAAGCGGAGAGCTGATAGGTTGGGTCCTTCTCGATGACGATGACGCGTCCCTTGAAGCCGGAATCGGCCAGGAGATGATAGGCCGTGGAGGAGCCCATGACGGCGCCGCCAACGATCACGACATCGGCAATTTGGGAATCTTGAAATGTCATCGTTCGAACTTCGTTGAAAGAATGATGGAGGACTGCGTGCGCTCCACTCCATCGAGCGCGCCGATCTTGTCAATGGCGGCATCGAGGGAAGGAACATCCTCAGCCTCTACCACCGCCAGGAGATCGAAGACACCGGCGACAGAATGAAGCGCGCGCATTTCAGGCATGCGGTGAAGCGCGGTGACCACGCCGGCTGAGGCTTTCGGCGCGACGACGATGGTCACATGCGCCCGCACCATGCGGCTCGTGACATCTTCCGCAAGACGCAATGTATAGCCCGCGATGACGCCGCGCCGCTCCAGGCTTTCCACCCGGGCCTGAACGGTGGTGCGCGAGAGGCCGAGCCTGCGGGCGGCCTCCGCATGGCCGATGCGGGCGTTCTCCCGCAGAAGGGCGATCAGGGCGCGGTCGGTGGCGTCTAACATCATTATGACCAGTTTTAACGGCAATTCGCCGAAAACTACCCGGCTTTCCGTCAGGATGTCTATGGCAATCTGCACGCCTTTGCCGTCCCTTAAGTGCAGCTAGGGAGGCTTACCATGAAATCCATTCTCGTTATCGGCGCCGGCAAGATCGGTTCCACCATCGTCGATATGCTCAACGACACCGGGGACTACAACGTGACCGTCGCCGACGGCTCCACTGACGCCCTCAAGGCAGTGGCGAAGAACGGCATCAAGACGGTCCAGCTCGATTTCAGCGATGCGGTTGCCCTCAAGAACACCCTGAAGGGCCATTACGCCGTGCTCAGCGCCGCGCCCTATCACCTGACCGGCCATGTGGCCCAGGCCGCGCGTCTCGCCGGCGCAAACTACTTCGACCTCACCGAAGACGTCGCCACCACGCGCATGGTGAAGGAGCTGGCGGACGGCGCGACCACCGCCTTCATTCCGCAATGCGGCCTCGCGCCCGGCTTCATCTCCATCGTGGCGCATGACATCGCGAGCCGCTTCGACAAGCTCGACACCGTGCGCCTGCGCGTCGGCGCGCTGCCGCAATATCCGTCGAACGCCCTCTCCTACAACCTCACCTGGAGCACGGACGGCGTCATCAACGAATATATCGAGCGCTGCGAGGCCGTGGTCGACGGCAAGCTTCGCGAAGTGCCCGCCATGGAAGAGCTCGAGGAATTTTCTCTCGACGGCACGCGCTATGAAGCCTTCAACACCTCCGGCGGCCTCGGCACCCTTTGCGAGACGCTGGACGGCAAGGTGCGCAACCTCAACTACAAGACCATCCGCTTCCCGGGCCACTGCGCCCTGATGCGCGTGCTCCTCAACGACCTGGGCTTACGCAACCGCCGCGAGGTTCTGAAGGACATTCTGGAGAACGCCGTTCCGGCCACCATGCAGGACATGGTCATCGTATTCGTGACCGTGACCGGCGAGCGCGACGGCCGCTACGTTCAGGAAACCTATGCCCGCAGCATCTACGGCCAGAAGGTCGCAGGCACCCAGCGCACCGCGATCCAGGTGACCACCGCCGCAGGCATCTGCGCCATGCTCGACTTGCTCGTCGCGGGCAAGCTGCCGAAGCAAGGCTTTGTGCGCCAGGAGGAGGTCGATCTCGATACCTTCCTCGCCAACCGCTTCGGGCGCGTCTATGCGGGGGAGCGTCTCGACGAAGGCCACGAGCCGGCGGTCAAGAACATCCGGCTTGATGCCGTTGCATGATGATTTGGAACAGGCTCCCCTTGCATGCCAACGGGAGCCTGCCCAGCTTCTTTCCAAATCCGCATGATCCTATTCGGGAAAAGAAGTTCCCAGATTTTGCGATCATGCTTTAAGACGGTGGCTTAAGAAGACCGCCGTCTGTTTCGTTTTGAGATCAAGCGATGGTGGTGGGCTCTTGAAACCGAGCCCGAACCCCGTTCCCATGGGAGATCACGATGTCCGCCCGCGACCAAGCCGCCCTGAAAGCCGTATCCATCACCCCCGCCAGCGTCACGGAGGAGGCCCGCGCCATCCTCGCCCGTCTCGGCGTGCCGGACAGCGCGTTCACCGCCACAGGCCGTCCCGCCACTTCCCCCATCACAGGTGAGGTGATCGTCCACGTCCGCGAAACCACGCCGGACGAGGCCAAGGCCGTCATCGGACAGGCCGATGCCGCCTTCAAGGCCTGGCGCAAGATCCCCGGCCCGAAGCGCGGCGAGTTCGTGCGCCTGATCGGCGAGGAGCTGCGCGCCGCCAAGGACGACCTCGGCCGTCTCGTAACGCTGGAAGCCGGCAAGATCGTCTCCGAGGGCCTCGGCGAGGTTCAGGAGATGATCGACATCTGCGACTACGCGGTCGGCCTCTCCCGCCAGCTCTACGGCCTCACCATCGCCACCGAGCGCGCCGATCACCGCATGATGGAAACCTGGCATCCGCTGGGCGTCTGCGGCGTCATCTCCGCCTTCAACTTCCCCGTCGCCGTGTGGTCGTGGAACGCGGCGCTCGCCTTCGTCTGCGGCGACTCGGTGGTGTGGAAGCCCTCCGAGAAGACCCTGCTCACGGCGCTCGCTACGCAGGCCATCGTCGAGCGCGCCGCCAAGCGCTTCGGCGGCGTGCCGGAAGGCTTGTCCGGCCTGCTCCTCGGCGGTCGCGAGATCGGCGAGATTCTCGTCGAGGATCACCGCGTGCCGATCCTCTCCGCCACCGGCTCCACGGCCATGGGCCGTCAGGTCGGGCCCAAGCTCGCCGCGCGCTTTGCCCGCGCGATCCTCGAACTCGGCGGCAACAACGCTGCCATCGTCGCTCCCTCCGCCGATCTCGATCTCGCGCTTCGCGGCATCGCATTCTCGGCCATGGGCACGGCGGGCCAGCGCTGCACCACGCTGCGCCGTCTCTTCGTGCATGACAGCGTCTATGACAGCCTCGTGCCGCGCCTGAAGAAGGTTTATTCCAGTGTCAAGATCGGCGATCCGCGCACCGATGGCACGCTCGTCGGCCCGCTGATCGACAAGGCCGCTTTCGACGGCATGGAGCGTGCGCTCGATGAAGCCCGCGCTGCCGGCGGCACCGTGCATGGCGGCGGCCGTTTCTCCGATGTGGAAGCGGAAGGCTTCTATGCCCGCCCCGCCCTCGTGGAGATGCCGAAGCAGGCAGGCCCCGTGACGCGCGAGACCTTCGCGCCGATCCTCTACGTGATGCGCTATTCGGATTTCGATGAGGTGGTCGAGCTGCACAACGCAGTGGGTGCCGGTCTCTCCTCCTCGATCTTCACGCTCAACATGCGCGAAGCCGAATCCTTCATATCGGCGGCAGGCTCCGATTGCGGTATCGCCAACGTGAATATCGGCCCTTCGGGCGCCGAGATCGGCGGCGCGTTCGGCGGCGAGAAGGAAACCGGCGGCGGCCGCGAGGCCGGCTCGGATTCCTGGAAGGCCTACATGCGCCGCGCCACGAACACGATCAATTACGGCAACACGCTTCCGCTCGCACAGGGCGTGAAGTTCGACGTGGACGCCTGAACGGCCACATCTTGAAAACCCAGGCGGAGGGCTCATGTGCCCTCCACTTTTTCCTGTTCATATCCACCATCGTGAGCCATCCATGAAAGCGCCCTCCCGCACCGGCGGTCAGATCCTTGTCGATCAACTTCTCGTCCATGGGGTCGATCACATCTTCTGCGTTCCGGGCGAGAGCTATCTCGCGGCCCTCGATGCACTCTACGATGCCGACATCGACGTGACGGTCTGCCGCCAGGAAGGCGGCGCCGCCATGATGGCGGAGGCCCATGGCAAGCTCACCGGTCGTCCCGGCATCTGCTTCGTGACCCGCGGTCCCGGCGCCACCAACGCATCGCCGGGCATTCACATCGCCAAGCAGGACTCGACACCGATGATCCTGTTCGTGGGCCAGATCGAGCGCAGCATGCGCGAGCGCGAGGCTTTTCAGGAGCTCGACTACCGCGCGGCCTTCGGCCCGCTCGCCAAATGGGCCACGGAGGTCGACGATCCGGCGCGCTTTCCCGAAATCATCTCCCGCGCCTTCCATGTCGCGACAAGCGGACGTCCCGGCCCGGTAGTGATCGCCCTGCCGGAGGATGTGCTGACCGAGATGGCCGATGTGGCCGACGCGCCGCGTTATCAGGTCATCGAGACGCATCCGTCCCTGGGGCAGATGGCGGAGTTGCAAAAGCTCTTGCACGGCGCCGAGCGCCCCGTGGTGCTGCTGGGCGGCAGTCGCTGGTCGGAGACCGCCGTGCAGCGCTTCGTGCGCTTCGCCGAGCGCTTCGAATTGCCGGTCGCCTGCAGGTTCCGCCGTCAGATGCTCTTTCCGGCCGATCACCCTTCCTACATCGGCGATCTCGGCCTCGGCGTGAACCCAAAGCTCCTGGCGCGCATCAAGGAAGCGGACCTCATCCTGATGGTCGGCGGGCGCCCGTCGGAGATCGCAAGCCAGAGCTATACCCTTCTGGATATCCCCGCACCCCGGCAGAAGCTCGTGCATGTGCATCCGGATCCAAGCGAGCTCGGCCGGGTCTACGCGCCGCATCTCGCGATCAACGCCTCGCCGGTCGCCTTCACGGCGGCTCTGGAGGCCGTTCATCCGCCGGCAACCCTTCCCTGGAGCGAGGGCACGAAGGCCGCGCATGAGAGCTATCTCGCCTGGAGCGATCCGAAATCCATCCGCCATGCGGGTGCGTTCCAGATGGGCGAGGTGATGGCGCATCTGCGCGAGACGCTTCCTGCCGATACGATCTTCTGCAACGGCGCTGGGAACTTCGCCACCTGGGTGCACCGCTTCTGGCCCTTTCGGCATTACGGCACGCAGCTCGCACCCACCTCCGGCTCCATGGGTTACGGCGTCCCGGCGGCGGTCGGCGCGAAGCGCGTGCAGCCGCAGAGCACGGTGGTGGTGTTCGCGGGCGACGGCGACTTTCTCATGAACGGGCAAGAATTCGCCACCGCCGTGCAGTACGACCTGCCGATCCTCGTGATTCTCATCGACAACGGCATGTACGGCACGATTCGCATGCACCAGGAGCGCGACTATCCAGGCCGCGTTTCCGCGACGATGCTGAAGAACCCAGACTTCGCTGCTTACGCAAAAGCCTTCGGCGGGCATGGCGAACGTGTGGAGCGCACGGAAGATTTCGCGCCCGCGCTCGAACGCGCGCTCGCATCGGGCAAGCCCGCGATCCTGCACTGCCTGCTCGACCCCGAAGCGATCACGCCTTCGATGTCGTTGAGCCAGATTCGCGAGAAGGCATTCGAAAGCAAGAAGTGACGGCGCGGTAAAACGGGTGTCATCCCGGACGGCGCAGCCGATCTGGGATCGCGCGCCAAATATAGCTCCGTGTCATCCCCGCGCAGGCGGGGATCCAGAACCACGACGTTGCAAGAAGGGCACTGCGTGACCCGCTCGCTACGCTCTGCACCCTTGGTGTTTATGGATTCCCGCCTGCGCGGGAATGACAGCGGGGAGGTTCAGGCACCTCACCCTGCCAACGATCCCGGGTTCCGCTGACGCGGCCCCGGGATGACGCTTCCTCGATTTAAGCAGCCTTCGCCTCGTCGAGTCGCTTCTCGACCAGCGTGCGCAGGCTCCGCAAATCCTTCACGAAAGAACGAATGCCCTCGGCGAGCTTTTCCGTCGCCATCGCGTCTTCGTTCATCGCGAAGCGGAAAGTCTTCTCGTCCATGCGCGGCAGGGGCGCGATCTTCTGCACATCGTCCGCCGACAGCTTGCGCGGCAGGTCGCCTTGCGCGTTTGCCAGCTCGTCGAGCAGAGCCGGCGAGATGGTGAGGCGGTCGCAGCCCGCGAGCGCTTCGATCTCAGCCGTATTACGGAAGGACGCGCCCATCACCACGGTCTTGATGCCTTGTGCCTTATAGGACGCGTAGATCTTGCGCACGGAGAGCACGCCCGGATCGGTCTCGCCCGTGTAAGGGCCGCCGCCTGCCTTCACGTGCCAATCGAGAATGCGGCCGACGAAGGGCGAGATGAGGAACACGCCGGCTTCCGCGCAGGCCTGGGCCTGGGCCTGGGAGAAGAGCAGCGTGAGATTGCAGTCGATGCCTTCCTTCTGGAGCACTTCCGCCGCGCGGATGCCCTCCCAGGTCGAAGCGATCTTGATCAGGATTTGCTCGCGCCCGATGCCGCGCGCCTCGTAGGCCTTTATGATGGCGCGCGCCTTGGCAAGCGTCGCCTCGGTGTCGAAGGACAGGTCCGCATCCACTTCCGTCGAGACGCGGCCCGGCACGATGCCGGCAAGCTCGGCGCCGAAGGCCACCGCGAGCCGGTCGCAGATCGCCTCGACCACGCCCTCGCGGGAACCGCCTTGGCTACGGCCCCAGGCCAGGGCCTCTTCGATGATATGGCCATAGGCCGGATTCTCGACGGCCTTCAGGAGCAGGGTCGGGTTGGTGGTGCAATCCTGGGGCTTCAGGCGGCGCACCGCATCGAGGTCGCCCGTATCGGCGACGACGACCGTCATGGCGCGCAATTGGTCGAGCTTGGAGGGCATCGGGATCTCCGTGAATTGGTTTCAGTCACACTTAGTCCGTTACCGGCTCGGCGTGAAGGGAAAAGCGGTCAGACAAAAAGTCCCCTGTTGGCGCGTACGCGGCTGAGAATGAAGGAATAAACCTCCTCCACCCGGCGCAGGCTGCGCACATCCGCATGGGTCACCAGCCAGTAGCTGCGCATGTAGGAAATGTCCGGCAGCACCACCTGAAGTTCCGGGAAGTTCCCCAAGGCGTAATCGTGCAGGATGCCGATGCCGACGCCGGCCCGCACCGCCTCCATCTGGGCAACCACGCTGGCGCATTCGAACCGGCGGGGCGTGAGCTTTTCGAGGCTGGAGAAGTAATCGAGCACCGGACTGTAGAGCAGGTCCGCCACATAGGTGACGAGGGTCTTGTCCGCGAGATCCGACACGTCCGTGATGGGTCCATGCCGCTTGAGATATTCCTTCGAGGCATAGAGCCTGAGGCGATAATCGGTGAGCTTTCGCGACACCAGCCGCCCTTCCGTCGGCTGCTCCAGGGTGATCGCGATATCGGCCTCGCGCTTCGAGAGCGAGAAGGTGCGCGGCAAGGCCACGAGCTGGAGGGTGAGATCCGGGTGGCGCTCGGCCAATGCGCCCAGTTCGGAGGCCAGAAAATAGGTGCCGATGCCGTCCGGCGCGCCAATGCGCACCGTGCCCGACAAAGCGAGATCCGCCCCGCCGACCTCGCTCGCCACAGTCAGCGCCTGGCTTTCCATGCTTTCCGCGTGGGTCAGCAGCCGCTCGCCCTGTTCGGTCAGGGAATAGCCTTGCGGCTTGCGCTCGAACAGCTTGGCCTTGAGCGCCGCTTCCAGTGCTGAGATGCGGCGGGAAACGGTGGTATGATCGGCCTCCAGATGCCGCGCCGCCGCCGTCAATCGCCCGGCGCGGGCCACGGCCAGGAAAAAGCGAAGATCGTCCCAGTCGAAAGCACTCATGGGAGGCTCATACCATATTGGCATTTTCGCACAACGCCGCTTTGTTTTCCCCCATAGAAGTGCGATTTTCACAATGATAGAACAGGGGCAGACGATAACAACCCATCAGGAGAGAGACGCCATGCGCGAGGTCGGACATTTCATCGGCGGCAAGCACGTTCCGGGCCAATCGGGACGCACCACCGAATTCTTCCAGCCCATGACCGGCGAAGTCATCGGCCGTGTCGCGCTGGCTTCCGGCGAGGAACTGCGCCAGGCGGTCGAGAACGCCAAGGCCGCTCAGCCCGCCTGGGCCGCCACCAACCCGCAGCGCCGCGCCCGCGTGATGATGAAGTTCCTCGAGCTCATCGCTCAGGAGACCGACGCGCTCGCCGAACTGCTCGCCCGCGAGCACGGCAAGACCATCGTCGACGCCAAGGGCGACATTCAGCGCGGTGTGGAAGTTGCCGAGTTCTGCACCGGCATCCCTCACCTGCTGAAGGGCGAGTACACCGAGGGCGCGGGCCCTGGCATCGACATGTATTCGCTGCGCCAGCCGCTCGGCGTGGTCGCGGGCATCACGCCCTTCAACTTCCCGGCCATGATCCCGCTGTGGAAGCTCTCCCCCGCCATCGCCTGCGGCAACGCCTTCATCCTGAAGCCGTCCGAGCGCGCGCCCGGCGTGCCTCTGCGGTTGGCCGAACTCATGATCGAGGCGGGCCTGCCCGCCGGCATTCTCAATGTGGTCAACGGCGACAAGGAAGCCGTGGACGGCATTCTCGACGATCCGGACATCAAGGCCGTCGGCTTCGTCGGCTCCTCGCCGATCGCGCAATACGTCTATGCCCGCGCCACCGCCCACGGCAAGCGCGCCCAGTGCTTCGGCGGCGCGAAGAACCACATGATCATCATGCCCGACGCGGACCTCGACCAGGCCGCCGACGCGCTGATCGGCGCGGGCTACGGCTCGGCCGGCGAGCGCTGCATGGCGATCTCGGTCGCCGTCCCCGTCGGCAAGGCGACCGCCGACGCGCTCATGGACAAGCTGATCCCGCGCGTGGAAAGCCTTAAAGTGGGCCCCTCCACCGACCCAAGCGCCGATTTCGGCCCGATGGTCACGAAGGCGCATATGGAGAAGGTTCGTTCCTACGTCGATCTCGGCGTGAAGGAAGGCGCGAAGCTCGTGGTCGATGGCCGTAACTTCAAGATGCAGGGCTACGAGAACGGCTTCTACATGGGCGGCTGCCTCTTCGACGACGTGACCCCCGACATGCGCATCTACAAGGAAGAGATCTTCGGCCCCGTGCTCTCCGTGGTGCGCGCCAAGAACTATGACGAAGCGCTGCGCCTGCCCTCCGACCACGAATACGGCAACGGCGTCGCGATCTACACCCGCGATGGCGACGCGGCCCGCGACTTCGCCGCCAAGGTGAATGTCGGCATGGTGGGCATCAACGTGCCGATCCCGGTGCCGCTGGCCTATTACACCTTCGGCGGCTGGAAGGCCTCCGGCTTCGGCGACCTCAACCAGCACGGTCCGGACGCGATCCGCTTCTACACCAAGACGAAGACCGTCACCTCCCGCTGGCCGTCCGGCATCAAGGAAGGCGCGGAGTTCTCCATCCCGACGATGAAGTAAGCTGGGCTTAAAAGCCAATTCGCAAAAAACTCTTGCCGCCGCTCTCACCCTGGGAGCGGCGGTTTTTGCTTGTCCGGTTCAGGTGTTGCAGTCTTGGGATCTCGCGAACTAGGACGCGAAGCGCATCTCCTTTCAGCGGCCATGATCATTCAGGTCCTGCATCATCCTTGCGTGGTAGCAAAAGAGGAGAACTACAGAATTGTGCGGCATGCGCTAAGATCGCGTCATGCCCCTGATCTCGCCCACCGAAGTTCCTATTGCCGTTCACAACTTGGGCATCGAGGAAGGCGCGGAATTCTCCATTCCGACAATGAAGTGATCCGAGCAACATGACTATCTCCCAGCCAATGCCCGCCCAGCCCCCTCCTGAAACAAAGGCCATGGCCTTTTTGCGGAAGACGCTGATGTGGAGCCTGACAGCGCTTCTGATCGTCGCTGTACCCTCCTGCGTCGTCTCGTTCAGTCCCAACCTGAAGCGCAAGATGTTCGGCCCGGATTATCTGGCGAGCGTCACGCTGGAGCCCGAGAGAGCTACGGTCAGCGTAGAGCTGATGGTCAAGGACCCTTTCGGAAAGGTGGAGTACCAGCGCCGCCTGATTGTAACGGCCCCCGATGGTTCGCAGGTCACCGATGATCTCACGCAGGATCACGGGGGCTTTGCCGCCGCCAATCTTTATCGGACGAAAGACGGGAATCTCGTCCTTGCCGATGCTTTCGATTCCGATCTCATCTCCCTCGCGCCCCTCAGAATAATTCCCTACAGCGAAAACTATTTCGGCAATCTCGACAAAGGGATGTATGGGCAGACAGACTTGCGGAACAAGCCGCCCCCAAAAGATGACAAGCAACATCTCGGAGAGCTTCTGGAATCCAGTTACTTCCACGGACTATTCTATGTCGGCGCCTTTCGCTTGCAGGAAACGCGCGCGGCTGACGGACATCGGAGTCTCGCCTGGTCCTTCGCCCCGGCTTCCGAACAGGAAGAGTTCATCAAAGCCCCTGGCAGCTGACAGGCACACCCGAGGCTGGCGTCCTTGGAAGGCTGCCCTAGATCGAAAGTCATGCTTGCCCCAGGCCCGCGAGGCGTGACGATAAGGCCATGACCCAGTTCTCCTTGACCGAAGACCAGATTGCCGTCCGCGACATGGCCCTTGCCTTCGCGGCGGAAAACCTTGCGCCCCACGCCCTCGAATGGGACGAGAAGAAGCATTTCCCCGTCGATGTGCTGCGGGAGGCGGCCTCTCTCGGCATGGCCGCGATCTATACCCGCGACGACGTGGGCGGCTCCGGCATGACGCGGCTGGATGCTGCGCTCATCTTCGAGGCGCTCGCCACCGGGTGCCCGGCGATCTCGGCCTATCTGTCGATCCACAACATGGTCGCCTGGATGATCGACCGCTATGGGTCGGAGGAGCAGCGCCAGCGCTTCCTGCCTGCCTTATGCACCATGGAGACCATCGGCAGCTATTGCCTCACTGAGCCGGGCTCCGGCTCGGATGCGGCGGCGCTGAAAACCCGCGCGGTGCGCGACGGCGATCATTACATCGTCAACGGCGTGAAGCAGTTCATCTCGGGCGCCGGCACCTCCGACATCTATGTCACCATGGTGCGCACGGGCGAGGAAGGCCCCTCCGGCATCTCGACCCTCGTGATCGAGAAGGATATGCCAGGTGTGTCCTTCGGCGCGCAGGAGAAGAAGATGGGCTGGAACGCGCAGCCCACCGCCGCCGTGATCTTCGAGGATGTGCGCGTGCCCGTCGCGAACCGCCTGTCGGATGAAGGCATGGGCTTCAAGATTGCCATGTCCGGTCTCGACGGCGGACGCATCAATATCGGCGCATGCTCGCTCGGCGGCGCGCAGGCCGCGCTCGACAAGGCGCTGGGTTACGCCAACGACCGCAAGGCCTTCGGCAAGCGCATCGCGGATTTTCAGGCGCTGCAATTCAAGCTCGCCGACATGGCCACCGAACTCGAATGCGCGCGCACCTTCCTGTGGCGTGCGGCGTCCGCTCTCGATGCCAAGGCACTCGATGCCACCAAGCTCTGCGCCATGGCCAAGCGCCTGGCGACCGATACGGGATTCGACGTGGCGAATGCCGCGCTCCAGATTCACGGCGGCTACGGCTATCTCGCCGATTACGGCGTGGAGAAAATCGTGCGCGACCTGCGCGTGCATCAGATTCTCGAGGGCACCAACGAGATTATGCGCCTCATCGTGGCGCGCGATCTGGTGGGTCGAGGCAATCGATGATCCTGCGCACGCTCGGTCTCGGCTTCGGCATCGCCGCGGCAATCTTTGCGCTGTTCTCGCTGGCCGGGCATCTGTTCTTCCTGGAGGGCCGCCGGCCTTTCCAGCTCAACTTCGCGGCGGGCGCAATTCTTGGGCTCTCGCTTGGGCTCGTGACACATCGCATCCTGCGCGTGTCGAAGACCAAGGCGGCGACCGCCATGGCGCTGGTCGCCGTTCCGGGCATGCTGATCATGGCGGCGGTCGGTTCGCACTTCGTCGTATTCTTTCCGGCGCTCGACCCTTCGCTCGACAAGGTCTTCGGCTCCCTCATGCTCTGGTTCTACGCTTTTAGCCTTGCCGGTGCATTGTGGGGCGCGCGCAGCCCGTCATGACGGCGCGGTTTATGCGAACCGCAGCAAACATAACAAAGGGAGGACAACAATGACCAACATCGCCTTCGTCGGCCTCGGCAATATGGGTGGCCCCATGGCCGCCAACCTCGTCAAAGCGGGCCATGCCGTGACCGGCTTCGATCTCATGCCCGCCTCCTGCGATCAGGCGCGCGCCGATGGTGTGAGCGTCGCGGGCTCCGCCGCTGACGCAATGCGCGATGCGGAAGTGGTCATCACCATGCTGCCCGCCGGCAAGCATGTGATTTCCGTGTGGAGCGACATTTTGAAAAGCGCGCAGAAGAACGCGCTGTTCATCGACTGCTCCACCATCGACGTGGACAGCGCGCGCAAGGCTCACGACATGGCGCGCGAGCAGGGCCTGCAGTCGCTCGATGCGCCGGTTTCCGGCGGTGTCGGCGGCGCGAAGGGCGCGACGCTCACCTTCATGGCGGGCGGCGCGAAAGATGCTTTCGACCGGGCCGAGCCCTTTCTCTCGAAGATGGGGAAGAAGGTCGTCCATTGCGGCGAAGCGGGCGCGGGACAGGCGGCGAAGATCTGCAACAACATGATCCTCGGCATCTCGATGATCGGCGTGGCGGAAGCCTTCGTGCTCGGTGAAAAACTCGGCCTCTCGCATCAAGCGTTGTTCGATGTCGCCTCCACATCCTCGGGCCAGTGCTGGTCGCTCACCACCTATTGCCCCGTGCCCGGCCCCGTGCCGACCTCACCCGCCAACAACGACTACAAACCGGGCTTCGCGGCGGCCCTGATGCTGAAGGATCTCAAGCTCGCGCAGGAAGCAGCCCTCGCCTCCGGCGCATCGACCCCGCTCGGCGCGGAAGCCGCACAGCTCTATGCGCTGTTCAACAATGACGGGCATGAGGGCGACGATTTTTCGGGCATCATCAACTTCATTCGCGGGAAGAAGTGATCAGCGGCGCGTCATTCAGCCGGCACGACGAACATTACAAGCCTCCCCTTTCCCGGGTGGGAGAGGGGCAGGGGTGAGAGACCGCCCTATCCGGAGAAGCCTGTAACCCCTCACCCGGACCTAAAAGTCCGACCTCTCCCTCAAGGAGAGATGAAGATCGGCGCCAGACCGACCAAGCTCTCACCCTGTCGGATCTCCCCCGCCCTAAAGCATCGGACTGGAAATTCGACTCCTGGGTTTTGGCCTGGTGCGATCTGTGATTCACTTGCTGGAACGGGAGGTGGATCATGGGTCACTGCTATTCTCTCGATCTTCGGGTGCGGGTGTCCGACTTTGTCGAGGCGGGCCATTCCTGCCGGGCGGCGGCAGGGCACTTTGCCGTCAGCGAGAGC